>JALVUQ010000027.1 GCA_027035575.1 Desulfurellales bacterium
CATCACTATATGGAAAGCGATATGTATATAGGCAAAAATTCTCACGTTGTTTACGAAGATGAGCATTTTCATGATGAACGAGGCGGTGTCTTTGTAGAAACCATAACAAAGATGAAAATTGACGAAAGCGGATATTTTGCGAGTAAATTCTATGAAACCAAAACAAGGGTCGGCAGAATTAACGTAGTGATGGATATAGAGCTTAAAAGTAATGCAAAAGCCAATTTGGAGAGTAAAATTTACGGCAGAAAGGACGATATTATCGATATAAAGGAGATTATGAGGTTAAACGGCGAGAATTCATCCGGTATAGCTACATCTACCGTATTTGCGACCGACTCAACAAAAGCTCACGTAATAAATGAGGCTTACGGAAATGCTCCGTATGCAAGGGGTCATATAGAGTGTAATGAGATAGTGAAGGGCAGCGATGTTTCGGTTTCGACAATACCCGTATTGAAAGTAAATAACGAAAAAGCAGAACTTACACACGAGGCAAGTGTCGGAAGAATAAAACAAGATCAGCTTGAAACGCTTATGTCTAAAGGTTTGAGCGAAGACGAGGCTGCCGAGTTTATTGTAAACGGATTGCTGAGCTGATTTTTTATGTTTAAAATACTGTTTCTTATAATAATTCTGTTTATTTTTATTACCGTTTACTCCTTCAAGAAAAAGATAGACGGTATTTTAGACAGCATTTTCCCCTCCAAAAATCAACACAGGACAAATAAGGGAGACTTGGAGGAGTTGGTGCAGTGTGATAATTGCGGCGTTTATATTCCCAAATCTCAAGCTGTTAAGAAAATTAGGTTGAAGGGCGAGGATTTGTATTTCTGCTCGCCGAAATGCAAAGAAGAGTATAAAAGCAAACAATGATTTTTCTTATACTTTCAGCTTTTTTGTTAAGCATATCGTCACCTATATCCATAGCTTTGGATAATATTGCCATAGGCATAGGCGTTATAGGATTGATTGTAGTCTATAGAACAATAAAAATAAAAGATATGGATTATAGGGTTTTGGGTGTTTCGCTTGTAGGACTGATTTCATCTCTATTTTCCGTAAATCCGCTTTTGAGTTTAAGAAAATCGCATTATCTTTGGCATTTTTTGCCATATTTCATAACATCGAGAATAAAAAGAGAAAAGATGAAAACACTGTTAATAATTCTCGGAGCATTTGGAGTAATCTCTGCTTTGGCTGTTATATTTCAATCTTTTACGGGAATAAAGCCAACACACATAAAATCAATAAGCTCCATCCATATACTTGCTAACCCTATAAGAGCTGAAGGATTCTTTAATAATCCATTAACCACAAGTGCAGTTGTTTGTGTAATTTTTTTTGTTTTTGTTTCGATTTTTATATTCTATGACAATAAAAAATGGAGAATATATTCGTTTTTTGTATCTATTTTTATGCTTGCCGGGTTGATTTTTACGCTCAGCCGCTCATATTGGATTGGTTCATTTGCGGCTTTTATTTTACTGCCGTTTATTCATATTAAAAGCAGTAGGGCAAAACTGATATCAATAGCAGGCATTTTTACAGCTGTTATTATGTATCTTTTTGTTCCTCTGGTACATAACAGAGTCGAAACAATACTGCATTATAAAAAAAATAATTCGGCTATGGATAGAATAGTTCTATGGGAAGCCGGTATTGATTTATACAAAAACTACGATTTGAAATACAAAATCATAGGCTGCGGAAGCGGTAATTTGTATCGTTTTCTTAAACCTTATCTAATTAAGCAAGTAAAGATTACTTTCGGAGATAAAAACATCAAGTCCCACCTGTTTAGCTCCGTTCATAATGAATACCTTCAGATACTGCTTAAATGGGGCATTGTGGGGCTCATCGTATGGCTGTATTTATGGATTTATGTTTTGTTTAGAAATATAATATTTATAATAAAAACGGACAATGACTTTTATAAAGCCTTGATTGTAGGTATTACTATGGGCTTTGTAGCGTTTCTTGTAGGAGGTTTTTTTGAGCACAATGTGGGAGATGCGGAAGTTATAATTTTTATAATGTATATACTTGGTATAAATAAAAATATCCTTGATTCGTTAAAAGGGGAGGTTGTATGAAATTTTTTCTCGATACGGCAAATGTAGATAAAATTAAATACTATGCTGATATGGGGCTGGTTGACGGTGTAACCACAAATCCGAGCTTGGTTGCAAAAGAGGGACGAAACTTCGAAGATGTGATAAAAGAGATTACATCCATTGTTGAGGGACCTGTTTCTGCCGAGGTAACGGCAACGGATAGTGAAAAGATGGTTAAGCAGGCAAGACAGTTAAGCATAATTGACAAAAATATAGTCATAAAAATTCCTATGATAAAAGAGGGCATAAAAGCTGCTCATATTCTTGCAAAAGAGGGTATAAAAATAAATATGACTTTGATATTTTCTCCAAGCCAGGCACTTTTGGCTGCAAGAGCCGGAGCAAGATATGTAAGTCCGTTTGTCGGCAGGCTTGATGATATATCCCATATAGGAATGGAGCTTGTTGAAACTATCAGGGGGATTTTCGATAATTACGATTTTGAGTGTGAAATTATTGTGGCAAGCATCAGAAATCCGCTTCATGTTGTTGATGCTGCTGTGATGGGTGCGGATATTGCAACAATTCCGCCGGATGTTATGGATAAGTTATTCAATCACCCTCTAACCGATATAGGTCTTGCAAAATTTATGAAAGATTGGGAGAGCGCATTTGGCAAATAGAGTTGTTGTTATAGCATCCAACAACGAACATAAAATAAGAGAGATTAAGGAGATATTAAACGGGTTTGAGATTAAAAAAGCATCCGATGTAATAAACGATTTCGAGGTTGAAGAAACAGGAAGCAGTTTTTGCGAAAATGCTTATTTAAAGGCAAAAGCTTTGAGCAGACACACAAACGATATTGTTTTGGCTGACGACTCGGGATTGGAGGTTTTTGCTTTAAATAACGAACCGGGTATTTTTTCCGCAAGATACGCCGGAAGCGGAGACGATAAAGAAAACGTTGAAAAACTGTTGAAGAATTTGCGGGCAATGGATGACAAAAGGGCGAGGTTTGTCTGTTGTATGGTTGCGATTGCAGGTGATAAAGTTATACAAAAAGAGGGTTATGTTTACGGGCGAATTATTGATAAACCCGTAGGCAATAACGGCTTTGGGTATGACCCCGTATTTGTGCCTGAGGGCTATGGCAAAACATTTGCACAAATGCCCGCCGAGATAAAAAACAGCCTGTCTCACAGAAAAGCTGCACTTGTAAAGATAAAAATGGCTTTGGAGGAGATGCTATGAAATTTTTTGTTTTGTTTTTTATCAGTTTTATATTTTCCGTTTCGGCTAATGCAGCAAACCTGAAACAATTTGCGAAAAAGAACAAAGAGCCGCTTCACGTTACCTCGCAAAAATTAACCGTTTTCGATAAGAAAGGGCTGTATGAATTTATAGGAAATGTCGTTGCAAAAAAAGGCGATGTGACGCTTAAAGCCGATAAAGTAGATGTTTTTAGAAACAATAAAACGGGAGATATAGAAAAAATCGTTTGTACGGGGAATGTTGTTATAACAAAACAAAACAAAAAAGCTGTTGCCGATAAAGCCATTTATGAGGACAAGCAGCAAAAAATTACACTTATCGGAAATGCGTCTGTTACAAGCGACAAGAATAAAATAAAATCAGATATGATAATTTACTTCATAGACAAAGATTATGCGGTTGCACAATCGACAAATGCAAAAAAAAGGGTTGAAGTTACTATATATCCAAATAAAAAGAGGAGTAAATAGATGGTAAAAACACGTTTTGCACCGTCTCCTACAGGTCATCTTCATATAGGAGGTTTAAGGACGGCTATCTTTAACTATTTTTTTGCAAAGGCAAACAGCGGCGAGTTTATTTTAAGGATAGAGGATACCGACAGGGAGCGTTCAAGAAAAGAATATACAGAGGCTATTCTTGAAGGCTTAAAGTGGTGTTCGATAAACTGGGATGATATATGCTATCAGAGCAAACGCCAAGATATATATGAAAAGTATTTACAAGAACTGTTTAATAATGGTTTGGCATATAGATGCTACTGTTCAAAAGAGAGGCTTGAAAAATTAAAACAAGAGCAGATTGAGAAAGGAGAAAACCCACATTATGACGGTCATTGCAGAAATTTAAAAGAAGAAATCAAAGATAAGAATTTTGTCGTTAGGATTAAACTGCCGAGTGAAGATATTGACTTTAAGGATGTTGTTCACGGTGATATGCATTTTTCTTATAAGGAGTTTGACGATTTTATAATAAGGCGCTCAGACGGCTCTTTTATGTATAACTTTACAAATGTTGTTGATGATATAGAATGCGGCATTACGCACGTTATAAGGGGCGATGACCACTTGACAAATACGGCAAAGCAGATTGTTTTATATAGGCTTTTCGGTAAAAATGAGCCTGTTTATGCCCATGTACCTATGATTTTGGGAGAGGATAAAACAAGGCTTTCAAAGCGGCACGGGGCTCAAAGCGTGCTTGAATACAGGGATATGGGGATTCTGCCTGATGCATTGGTTAACTATTTGATAAGGCTTGGCTGGTCATACGGCGATAAGGAAATATTTACAAAAGACGAACTGCTTGAGCTTTTTAATATTGAAAACCTTAATAACTCTGCTGCTGTTTTTAACCCTGAAAAACTGTTGTGGGTCAATGCGGAGCATATAAAATTGATGAGCCCGAGAAAATTGCTTGAATATGTAAAACCGTTTATGGATAAGCGATGTTTTGATTATGACGATGACTATCTTGCAAGGGCTGTTGAAACTATGCAGCCAAGAGCTGAAACACTAAAAGAATTGGCTTCGGGGATGCTGTTTTACTGCACAGCGCCTGAGGATTATGAGCAAAAAGGTTCAAAAAAGTACTTAAAGGAGTCTGTAAAAGAGCCGCTTATCTTTTTGCTCGAAAAGCTTAAAGAGACTGATTTTAGCAGTGAAGATGAGCTAAAAAAAGCCTTTGAAGAAACTATGGAAAAATTCGAGCTGAAAATGGTAAAAATAGCCCAGCCCGTAAGAATCGGATTAACCGGCAGAAGTGCGGCACCGGGAATTTACGAAATGCTTATGATTCTGGGCAAAGACGAGTCTGTTAAGAGGATAAAAAAGGTCATAGATGCAATTCCTTATAAGACTTCTTAAAGCGTTTATATCGTCTTATAAGCAGTTTAATGTTGTTTTATGGAGCTCTTTCTTAACATATCTGACTATGCTTAATGCCGTACCTTTCTTTTACTTTATGATTTTCATAGCATCGCACATACCGTTTGTAAAATCTAAGATACCCGTAATGAAAAAAACGATTATAAATATTGTTCCCGCATATTCTCACGAACTATTAAACTATTTTGATCTTTTTTTGAAAAATATTTCACAGCTTGAGCTAATAAACACCATAATTTTTTCCGTTTCCATTCTCTCTCTGGTGGGTGCTTTTTTCGGTTTTGCGCACAGTGTTTACAATAAAAAAAAGAATATTTTGAAGGTCGTGTTTTCGCTGTTTGTTGTGTTAATTCTCACCAGTTTTGTTATATCGGTTATGATAGCGGCAAAGATAGTTATTCCGCTTTTGCTGCCTAAAATTGCTAATATGGTCTATATAAAACTGTTTCCTCTTTTTGTTTGGTTTGTCGTTATATTCTCTGTTTTCTATCTTGTAAAAAGCAAAGATATACCGATTAGATACACTCTTATTTCGTCTGTTGTTACGACACTGTTTGTTTTTATACTTAAAATAGGTTTGAACATATATTTCGGTATGTTTACCTACAGCAAAATATACGGAGCCGTAGCCATCATCCCGACGATACTGCTTTGGCTTTTTCTTTTGTGGAATATTTTGTTGTCAGGCGTGATGCTGCCTAAAATTCTAAAAGATACCAACGAATAATCCCAAAAACTATATCTCAACCTCAAGGAGCGGTATGTACTGCAAAGCTCCGAGACAGTCCCTATCGTCTATACTTCCTGCCGCTTTATCTCTCAAAAACGACACTTTTATTGTATTTATCGTGTCGCACCCAAAATATTGCACATCTTTTTTGCCGTATATTTTTTTAAATAACTCTTTGTCTAATGCCTTTTTTGCCTGTTCATAGTTTTCTTTGTTTTTAAAAACAATATCTATGGTGATGTGCCAAACGCCTGCGTTCTTGCTTCTTAAAATAAAGACCGCATCTTTAAGTTTCAAAACTCCATCTCCTCGATTTTGAAATGTTCGTTTACGTTATCGGTTTCGAGTATGTGATATACGCTGAATTCGTAAACCTCGCCCAAATTAAATTCAGCCGGAGAGTAGGCAAAAGCAAGGTTTGCACCGGTTGCTATTCTGTTATTGTAATCGTAGTGTTGAAGAGCAGATTTTGCAACGGAACATATCTGTTTTGCTTTGGATTGGGTGTGAGCCACAACATCTATTATCAAACCTATTTCATAAGGGTTGTTTAAAAACTCTTTGTCGGCGAGTACGCCGTTTCTGCCGTACATTTTGAAACTTATGTTAAAGTTTTCTCCAAAAGTCCTGCTTATATCGGCTTTTATGTCTTTTAAAATTTCGTCTATTTGCTCAATCATTAACGGGTCTCTTATGCCTGCAATGGCTATGGTTCTGTAGCCCGATAATTTTGCCCCTTCCAATTTTATCGTTGTCTTTTTTCTTTCAATCCATTGCGCGCCGTTTATTTTGACTGTTCTTTCATCGAAGCTTTCGTATTTTGCGTTATTTAATATCAATGTCCCGTCGGGTTCTTCTATAATAAACGGGTTTGTGTTTTCATAAAGCGTATGTGCCATTGCCGATTGAGGTGTGCATCTTCTATCTTTGTTTGGTGGCGTTAAGTAGAAGCAGTCGTTATCTATTGTTCCCATTAAAGCATCAGAAGGACTTGCAGGTTTGGCACATAAAGCTCCGCATTCGATAATTTTAGCCATATGCCAACATAATTCCGGTTTATATCCCTCAAGCAGGGGATATGCCGCATATATTGAAGCATCCGTAGCTCTGCCTGCTAAAATTACATTGCAGTTGTTTTGCAGCGCAGCCTTGAACTTTTCAGCTCCCATTTGACCGACAATACGAGTTGATTGTTCTATATCGTCGATTGTTAAGGGTTTGTTATTTTCATAGCTCTTTATATTACCCTTCTTAAATTCGCTTTTTAAAAACTCCTTGTCGAATTCCGAGTGAATTAGTGCCGTTTTAAAATGAAGATTGTTGTCCTTTGCTATATCTTCAATAATTTTTACAACCTGTGCTAGATGTGTATCGCTTCCTGCATATCCGGCAGAGCCGATAATAAAAGGTATATCCAGTTCAACAGCCTTTTTTAGGGGGAATTCCAAATCGTTTCTTGTAGCCCCGTAGTTTGCCTTCATTTTACCGCTGCCGAGAAAAAAAGGTCCTGAGTCTATTGAGCCCGCATCCACACCTATAAAATCCACTCCTTCATTTATGGCGTTTAAGAAGGAATTCTTGTTATAACCGTAACCCAACTGCCCCATCAAAGATAAAGCCTTTATCATACAAACCTCATAACAAATTATATATCAGCTTTTTTTGAGTGTAAATGAAAAACTTCGAGAAGTTGTCTTTTTAACAGGTTTTTGTCGTACTCAGGATTTCTTTGAATTGACTTTCCGGCATAGGTTTATAAAACAGATAGCCTTGAAAATAATCGCACCCCATATTTTTTAATATTTCAAACTGCTCTTTATCTTCTACGCCTTCTGCTACTGTTTTGATGCCCAACTCCTTAGAAAGGAAGATTATCGATTTAACGACGCTTCTTGCCTGCTGCAAATCAAGGGCTCTGACAAATGATATGTCTATTTTAAGATAATCTATGGGCAGTTTTGCCAGATATGAGAGTGATGAATAACCCGTTCCGAAATCATCAACGGCAAAAGAGATGTTTTGTTTTTTAAATTTATTCATCAGTTCCTTTAAATAATCAAAATTTTCTATAAAAAGACGCTCTATGATTTCAATTCTCAAGTAGTGCGGTTCTATTTGATAATTGTTCAATTTATTCAACACATTTTCAAACAATTTCTTGTTGTTTAAAGATTTTGCGGAAAGATTAACGGATATCGGTATAGGTTTGATTTTTTGGGACTTCAGTTTGTGGATACATCCCAAAACGGTTTCCATAAAATCATCTTCAACGTCGATTATTAGATTTGTTTCTTCAAGATAGGGTATAAAATCCATAGGAGGAACAATTTTTTTATCCTTTTCCCAACGTATCAAAGCCTCTGTTCCTGCTAACCGAGAGTCGCTATCGACATAAGGTTGATAGTATGCCAAAAATTCCCTGTTTTTAACGGCAAACTCAAGCTCAGCTCTGAGTTTCAACACCTTTGATGCCCTGTTTTCAAAATCTTTTCTAAAGAAACCTATTTGATTTTCTCCCTTACTTTTTGCATCAGCCAACGCCAGTTGAGCTTTGTCTATAAGCTCCTTGGGTGTTGAGGCATCCTTTGGAAAAAGGCTCAATCCTATATTGAACGATAAAACTACTGTATCCTGTTCTATTTTATACGGCTTGATGAGCTTTGAAAGAATTTTTGAGGATGCGATTAAAGAAGCCTCTTCGTTTTCTAAGTTCTTTAAAATCAACCCGAATCTGTCCGATTCGAGTTTGGCTATAATATCGGCGTCAAAGACAGTGTCTTTTAATCTTTTAGCTATCTGATTGAGCAGCTTGTCTCCTTTTTGAAAACCAAAAGCTTCGTTTATATTTTTGAAAGACAGAGGATTTATTACTGCAACAGCTCCGACAGTTTCTTCCTTTTTGGCTTCTATCAGTAAATTTTCCAAAGATTCTGCAAATGCTTTAGCGTTTAAAAGCCCGGTTAATCTGTCTTCTCTTAACATCTTATCCATCTGTTTTAAAAGAGCCTCTTTTCTGGTCAATTTTTTGCCGACGCCAATGTAATATTCGATACTGTCGTTGATTTTATATGGAACAACAGCCGATATGAAATCCAAAAGTTTTCCGTTTTTTATCCTGTAGGTTATAACACCCGAATATGTTTTTCCGCTTGTAACGGTTTTGTAAAAATGTCTTGCGAATCTCTTTGAGTGTTTATGTGAAGAGAATATTGAGTGGTGTTTACCTATAAGTTCTTCTTCTTTATAACCTGATAACCTTTGAACGGTTTTATTGGCGTATATTATATTGAAATTTTTATCAGTTATTACTACGAACTCAAATCCTGTATCTAAGGCTTTTAAAACTATGTTGTGAAACCTGTTCTCCTCAATGTTATTCAGTATAAATTCAATCTGCCTTGAAACCGTGCTTAAAAGCTCATACAACCTTTTGTCGAACAGATTCTTTTGTTTTGAAACCATAACCAATACGGCGAAAGTTTTGCCTTTTTGAATAATAGGCAAGGAGCAGCAAGAGCCCATATCGTAGGTTTCGGCAAGTTTGTTAAACGGGTAGCAGCTCTCTTTTACTATGTCGTTTTGAATATAAATTTTTCCGTACTTTAACGTTTTTATGACGGGAGCTCTGTTGTCTTTGGAAAAATACAGTTTCTCAAAAAGACTTTTGGATATTGAAGCGAGGTGTTTAAACTCTTCTGAATTTGTATGCTGTGTAGTTAACTCCAAACCTTTGCCGGTGGGGGTTAAGATGAAAGATATGTCTATTTTTGTGTGTTCGGTAAATACTTTTGAAAGATTGATCAAATATTCTTCTTTGTTTTTTACGTCTATTGAAATATTTGTAAGGCGGTAGAGGGTTTTGTATATACTCGATTGAAATTCCAACCTTTTTGAAAAGAGCGTTTCTTTGGTTACGTCTCTCGAAAGGTCAACAAGTCTGTGAATCCTGCCGTTTTTTGTTATAGGTATTATTATTGAGTCTAAATAAAATAAAGAGCCGTCTTTTGCCCTGTTGATAAATTTGCAGGAATACTCTCTGCCGGATGTGACCGTTTTCCATAATTTATCATAAAAATGCCTGTTATGATATCCAGACCTGAAAATATTGGGTTTTTTACCTATCAATTCGCTTTTTTTATATCCAGATATATCGGAAACAGCTTTATTTGCCCAAATCACCGTTCCCTTATTGTCCGTAATGACAGCCCATTCGTGAGTTTTGGATATTGCTTTACTAAGGAGAACTATATCCTCCTGAGATTGTATTTTCTCTAAAGCAAAAGATAAGTCCATCCGAAGCTCTTCCAATAAATCTATATGTTTGGATGTAAAAAAGTCCGATACGGATGAATAAACCACAAGAATGTACTCCACCTTATTTTTTCTTAATAACGGAATGGAGCAAACCGAATGTATAAACAGGTCTTTTTGGTATTGTTTCCAGGCTGCCATACGCTCGTCATTAAGCACGTCCGTAATGAATGCAGTCTTTTTGGTGTTGTATGCCATAGAAACCGTGCCCCGTCCTTCCTTTACAGACGGGTCAACCGAGATAGTCA
The DNA here is from genome assembly GCA_027035575.1 of Desulfurellales bacterium. Taxonomy (GTDB): domain Bacteria; phylum Campylobacterota_A; class Desulfurellia; order Desulfurellales; family Hippeaceae; genus S144-51. The sequence goes on from JALVUQ010000027.1 coordinate 10,508, forward strand.
ATGTTTTCATAATATCCGAAAAACGTTTTTCTTTTGAGGATATAAACCTTATGTTAAAAAGCTTTGTTTTTTTGTCTATCGTTCCTATGGCAGCCAAGCTAAATCCTGCTTTTTCAATCAACGTATCGCAGACGGACTGCAATAGAGACTCTTTATCGTCCGTTAGGATAATAAGTTGATTTATTTCCGAGAGGCTTTTGTATAATACTTCACAAACCTTTTCGTCCGTTTTGTCGATAACCATACAAAAACCTGCATACTCATTCTTATATTCAATAGTATGTGAAATAATGAAGATGGGCTTTAGGGAGCCGTTTCTTGTTTTAAAAAACAGTTCCTTGTATTCATAAGAAAATTGACAACCCTTTTCCATTCTTTTAATGTTCTTTTCAAATGTCTTTTTGTCCTCGCCGAGCAGTATATCGGTTATGCTTGCATTAAGAAGCTCTTCTTGTTGATACTCTGTCATTTGACACAATGCTTCATTAACAAAAACAATATTTCCTTCTTTGTTATATAGAAATACCGATATTATCGGAGAGTTCAGGATGGAATTAGAAAAATTCTCTATTCTTATTTGTTCACGCACCTTTCACAATTTTTCAAGTCCGAGAACCTCAAAGCTGCAATTAAAAGAGTTCCCAAACATTTGGATTGGCATAATATATAAAAAAATTATTTTTGTCAAGTTATTACTAATTAAAATATATCGTTATCAAATAGCGTTTTATATAGGATTATTTCAGGTTTGGCTACACCTGTTTCACATAAATTTATGAGTATAAAAAAGTAAGTTGTTTGGATTCCTAATCCGGTTTCAAAATAGACTTATGCGAATTTTTTTAATAGACTGACAAATTCTTCGGGAAGTTGTGAGGGTTTTTGTTCTTTTTGCTCTAAAGAGACAACGATTGTTTTGCATACTGCAAAGAGCTTGTCTCTATCGTCGTGTATGTTGTAAAGCAGCGTAAAGCTGCTGTTGCCTATATTCTCAACGCCGATACTGACAAACACCCTATCCGCAGGGTTTATTGCTGCTTTATACTCGCACTCGGCTTTTGCTATTACAAAGAGCGGTCGTGTGTTGGCGGAAAAAGAGGGGAGGGCGTGTTCTTTAAGAAATTTTAATCTTGCCGTTTCAAGATAGGTGCAATATACGGCGTTATTAACATGACCGTAAGCGTCAAAGTCACTGAACCTCACCTCTATTTCCGTTGTGTACTTCATTGGATTTATTTACCCAGCAGTGCCTCTTTTAAGCTTGTTTGTGCCGGTTTATCTCCTATATATATATTAACTACGGCATCAACGAGTTTCTTGGATTTTACGCTTCCCACCTTTTTTAGGTTGTATAGAACGCTCAACGTATCGTTGTCAAAGAGAAGGTCAACATTGTCACCGCTTTTCACATTAAAGTTGAATATATTGAGAAATTGTTTTCCTGCTTCGCTTTTTAAAACATTCGGGGCAACTCTTTCCAAGTCATCTTTGAATGCGTTTCTTATTTTTTCCGCACTCACGTGAGAGTATGTGAAGTGCATTCTTATGACCTTCATTTTTTGTTTCAATACATCGGCAGGTTTTGAAGTCTTTTTTTCAAGATACAGACCGCCCACATAGACCTTTACAAATATAAACTTTCTTCTTGCCCCAGCACCGTTTAATACCAAAACAGTTTTGCCTATTTGGTATTGGTCGGGCATATTCACACCCGAAACCTCTTTTGCTTGAGTAAAAGCGGCAAAAAGCACAAAAGCCATAACAAAAGCAAACAGTTTTCTCATCTTCTACATCTCCTTTTTAAGATTTTCTTTTCTTTCTTCCAAAACCCTCAGTTTGTAGTTAATTATATCGCTTCTAAGAGATGCAAGCTTGGTTATCTTTTCATCAATCTTTGAGATGTGGTTGTCTAAGATTTCTATCAACTTAGGTATGATTTTTTCGGGGGTTTGATGTATTTCATATACCTGAGCCAATTCCTGCATCTCTTTTAAGGATATTCCGAGTTCTTTGAGTTTCAGAATAAATTTCAGTCTTTTTACATCCTCTTTTGAGTAAACACGAATTCCTGCGTCAAGTCTCTTGGGGGGATTCATAAGGCCGATTTCTTCATAATATCTTATTGTTCTTGTTGTTATACCAAGCTTTTTGGCAACTTCGCCAATCTGTAAAAATTCATTAGAATTGATCCGCATAACCTTCACCTTTACGATAATTACAAGTTAACATTATAGGTTAAAACTCGGTTTTGTCAAGCAAAAGAATATAAAAACAAATTTTACTTTTTATTTAGCTTGACAAAAATTCTTCAAAATAATAGACAAATCTGTGGACAGCAAACTTGTTTTAAAGTTTGACAGATTGAAATGCTCATTAAATTTAAAAACTGCGAAAAGCAAAAGGGTAGGTGCTTTTATGAAGGTATTGGTTACAGGGGGTGCCGGCTATATCGGCTCTCACGTTGTAAAATTGCTGCTTGAAAATACCGAACACAAAATAACCGTGTTGGACAGTTTGGTAACCGGCTTTATGGATACCGTAGAAACATTGAATAAGATAAGGCATTTTAACTTTGTTAAAGCCGACTTGGGCAGATGGAGTTTTGTTCGAGATGTTTTTTTATCGGAAAGGTTTGATGCTGTCATACACTTCGCAGCCAGTCTTATTGTTTCAGAAAGCGTTAAAAACCCCGCTAAGTACTATCTGAACAACACTGCAAACACCATAAACCTAATCAGGCTCGTAGATGAATTCAGCGTAAAAAAGTTTGTTTTTTCATCTACGGCAGCCGTTTACGGTGAACCGCCCGTTGATATGGCAAGTCAAGGAATAGGTGAAGATTTTTCTGCCCATCCTATAAATCCCTACGGACAGAGCAAACTTTTTAATGAAAAAATAATTGAAGATATTGCCAAGGCAGGCGGCAGATTTAAATATGTAGTATTTAGATATTTTAATGTTGCGGGTGCAAGCCCCGATTTAATCATAGGGCAAAAAACAAAGGATGCAACACATCTGATAAAGGTTGCGAGTGAGTGTGCCGTAGGTAAACGGGACAGGATGTATATTTTCGGAGATGATTATCCCACCTATGACGGAAGCTGCATAAGAGATTACATACACGTTAACGATTTGGCTGATGCTCATATTATGGCTTTGGACTATCTTGAAGATAACGAAAGCGATATATTCAACGTCGGATACGGTAAAGGCTCAAGCGTCAAAGAGGTTATAAGCGCTGTAAAAAAAGTAAGCGGTGTTGATTTCAAGGTTGATAAAGCGCCAAGAAGAGCGGGCGACCCGGCTGTGCTGATAGCGAAAAACGAAAAAATTTTAAATAAAATGGGATGGAAGCCGAAATACGATAATCTTGAGTTTATCTGCAAAACCGCTTATGAGTGGGAGAAGAAGCTTTCATCTGAAATAGAGAACCCGTGATTTTAATTAAAAGTACTCAAACTCTGCCTTAAAAAGCTTGTAAACGTTTTATTGGTTGAAAAAAAGGAAAAAATTTTATATAAAGTGCTACTTTAAATGTGTTGGGGGGGAAAGAACAATGAGGGATGTTAAAAGTATATATGTGGTAGGAAGAAAAAACCCTGACGTTGATAGTGTGACATCGAGTATTGCCTATGCCGAATTGAAAAATGTTATAGATACAAATAATAACTATGTTGCAACGGTAACGGGTGACATTGACTTTAACACACAAAAAATATTAAGCTATTTCAATGCGCCTCTGCCTAAGTACATTTTGGATTTACAACTGCGTGTTGAAGATGTGATGACAAGAAACGTTATACAGATAAGTAAAAATTCTCCCGTAACAGAGGTGTTCAAAATTATGCTCAAAAACGATTTACGGGTTATTCCGGTTGTTGACGATGACAACAATTTTTTCGGATATTTCGGTATGATTGATATTGCAAGAAAGAGCATATCGTCGGTTATGCCTGATATATTCAGAAAAATTAAGACAAGCATACCTATGATTTCCAAAGCGGTTGACGGTAATATTTTGAACAATTCATCCGGCGATGAAACCTTTGTTGCGAATGTGGTTATGGGTGTAACCGGACCTGACGGTTTGATGAAGATAATCGAGAGGTTTGACCCGGAAAATATGGTTATGATTCTCGGTAACAGAGAGGATTTGCAAAAAAAAGCGGTTGACTTGGGTGTAAGGTGTATTGTCGTATCAAACGGTTACAGTATGAGCGATGAATTGATTGAGATGGCAAAAAATAAAGAGGTTTCCGTTATACTGTCTGAATTTGACGCATTTTCAACGGCGGGTTTGATAGAGTGGAGCACGCCTGTTGAGACATTGGTTGATAAAAGTGAGGAGTTCGCAAAACCGGATGATTTGCTTAACGATATAAGAGAAGTTGTTTACAGGTCGAGTAATCGCTCGGTAATTATTGTAGATAACGATAAAAAGGTTGTGGGTATAATAACAAGAACGGATATGATTAAGTACGACAGAAGGAAGGTTATTCTCGTTGACCATTCGAGCAGTGTAAATGCGCCCAAAGGTATATTCCATTGCGATATACTCGAAATTATAGACCACCATAAACTCGGCAACATACAAACCGGGTATCATACAAGGTATAAAATTGAACCGTGGGGCTCTACGGCATCAATTGTCGCAGATGAGTTTAAGAAATACGGGGTTAAGCCCTCAAAAGCATCGGCACTGCTTTTGGCAAGCGGCATAATAATAAATACACACTTTTTATCCGAAGATAAAGTGACGGATAACGACAAAGAGATGCTTGAGTGGATTTGTCAAATTTGCGATAAAAATATTGACGGCATTTTAAACGAAGTGAATAAAGCTATAAATTCTTAGTGTTTTAGGAGGAGGATTTTATGGATAACACATCGATGATACTCTATCTGACATTTGGTGCGTCTTTTTTATCTATTGCCTACGCTGTTTTAACTGCATTGAGCATTCTTTCCAAAAGTAACGGCAACGAAAAAATGCAGGAGATAGCAAAGGCAATCCAAGAGGGCGCTTATGCTTTCTTATCAAGAGAGTATAGATCTATTGCCGTTGTTGCCATCATAGTATTTGCCATTCTATGGGCACTGGGCTTGAAAAGCGAACATTTCGGTTTACTTACGGCAGTAGGATATTTGACAGGGGCAATTCTTTCCGGTTTAGCCGGTTTTATCGGAATGGTTATAGCCGTAAGAACAAACGTTAAAACTGCCGAGGAGGCAAAATACGGCTTGGCAAAGGCTTTAAGTTTGGCATTCAGGGGCGGCTCCGTCACAGGTTTTTTGGTTACGGGATTCGGATTGTTGGCAATTTCGGGTTTTTATTTTGTTGCCGTTTATGTATTCAAACAGCCTGTTGAGCATACGATTAAGGCTCTTATAGGTCTTGCCTTCGGTACGAGTTTGATTAGTGTTTTTGCAAGGCTCGGTGGTGGTATTTATACAAAGGCTGCCGATGTCGGAGCGGATTTGGTCGGGAAGGTTGAAGCGGGTATTCCCGAAGACGACCCTAGAAACCCTGCGGTTATTGCCGATAACGTGGGTGATAACGTGGGTGACTGTGCTGGAATGGCTGCGGACGTGTTTGAAACGTTCACTGTTACGACTGTTGCCGCTATGGTTTTGGGACATACCCTTTTTGATAAACCGGGCAGCGTTGGCATAGCCGCTATGTTTCCTCTGCTTATAGGTGCAATATCCTCGGTTTCTGCCATAGTCGGTGTTGTATTTGTTAAACTCGGAAAATCACAAAATATAATGGGTGCGTTTTATAAAGGTATGATTGCCACGGCTATTATTTCTTTGGCAGTCATAGGCTTTGTCAGCTCCAAATTTTTTGCAAACGGGCTTGTTGCAAACAACGTTACAATAACGGGTTCTCACATATTTATGGCTGCTATAATAGGAATGGTGATTACAGCTTTGCTTATGTTTATAACCGAATTTTACACCTCATACGAGTACCCACCCGTTAAATCCATAGCAAAGGCTTCCGTAACAGGGCACGCAACAAATATTATTCAAGGTATGGCAATTATGCTGAAAGCTCCGGCTTTGCCGGCAATCGTAATTGCTTTGGGTATTTTCTTTGCATACAAGTTGGCAGGGATTTACGGTATTGGCATTGCCGCTGCATCTATGCTCTCTTTAACCGGCATAATCATATCGATAGACTCATACGGTCCGATTACCGATAATGCCGGCGGAATAGCAGAGATGGCTGAACTTGACGAAAAGGTTAGGTCTGTTACCGACCCGCTTGACGCTGTCGGTAATACAACAAAAGCCGTTACAAAAGGATTTGCTATCGGTTCTGCCGCACTGGCTGCTTTGGTTTTGTTTGCCGAATATACACGTGCAATCGGAGCCGGTCTGCATTCGTTTGACTTGAGTAACCCGCTTGTTCTTGTCGGGCTGCTCTTTGGAGGGTTGTTGCCGTTTTACTTCGGAGCAATGAGTATGGAGGCTGTCGGTGTAGCCGGCGGTATGATGGTTGAAGAGGTAAGAAGGCAGTTTAAAACAATTAAAGGTATATTGGAAGGAAAAGCCAAACCGGACTATGCCGCCTGTGTTGACATAGTTACAAGGGAGTCTTTGAAGAAGATGATAGCACCTGGATTGATACCCGTTTTGGCACCGATTATCGTTTACGTATTGTTTGGAAAAATTGCTCTTGG
>JALVUQ010000028.1 GCA_027035575.1 Desulfurellales bacterium
AAGTTTGTAAGCTGGGAGGAGTTAAAAGAGCTTGTTGAAAGCGGGTTGTTTGAGATAGGTTCGCACTCCTATTCCCATAAAGCCTGCTTTTCTTCAAAAAGGGTTGTAAAGTTCAACAACACCGGAACTATAGAGTGGCTTTATGAACTGACGGGTGATAAGAGGCTCGGCATTCCTGTTTATGAGAAAAAATGGGATTGTGCGACGAGATGTCTAAAAGACGATGAGGGTTTGAGGGATTATCTTGCCGATTTTGTTTCAAAAAAAGGCGGAATGCTTTTTTTGAAAAACCACAATTACAAAAGGATTCTGACTAAGCAGTTGAAGCACTACGTCAAAAAAAACGGCGTAAAATTTGAAATAGAGGATGAAAAAGAAAGAATAAAGCGTATCAAGAAGGAGATATACGATTCAAAGACGACTATAGAAGAAAAACTCGGCGTAAAGACAAATTTTTTCTGTTATCCTTGGGGAGATTATGATAGCATAACCGTTGAGCATATAAAAAATGCAGGATACAAGGGCGCTTTGACTCTGAATGTCGGATTAAACACAAAGGATACGAACCCTTATATGCTGAAGAGGGTTGAAGTTCGAGGAGGAAATTGGTTGTCGAAACGGTTGGGTATCTATAAGAGCGATTTGTTGAGTGCGGCATATTCTAAGATTTGGCATAAAGTATGAAGTTTAGTTTTGTTAATGTTGCTCTTGTCATATTTTCGGCTATTTTTCTTGTTGTTGTAGCGCCTTTTTGGAAGGCAGCCGTCTGGGGTTTGACGCTCGCCATAGTTTTTTATCCGCTTTATGAGAAGATAGAAAGACGTATAAAAAAACCTACCCTCAGCGCTTTGGCTACGGTTCTTATTATATTTGTCGTAATAGCGATTCCGATTACCGTTGCCGTTTTTATAACGGTAAACGAAACGGAGAAGTTCGTAAATAACATAACCTTGATAAAAATGGCTTTTCAAAGCATAGTGGATAAAATCCATCAAATATCAAATTTAAAGATAATTGCTCCCTGGCTTGAAAAAATAGATAATTCACTGTTTTCCGTTTTGCAAAATACGGGTATTTTAATAACAAAAAACATAGGTGTAGTGTTTTCTCAAACCTACAACATAGCTGCAAACTTCCTTTTCTCTTTCATCATAACTTTTTATCTTATAAAAGACAAAGAGAGGTTTATAAACTATCTGTCAAGAGCAATAGAGGATAAAAAAAGCTTCGACACTATTTTGAAATCCGTTAGGATAAGCATAAACGCAACGGTTTTGGGCGGCGTTGTCACTGCGTTCATTCAGGGATTTGTCGGTGCAATCGGGTTTTTGATTGTTGGTTTGAATGCGTTTTTTATGTGGATGTTTCTTATAGCACTCTTTTCATTTGTTCCTTTGGTGGGTGCGTCTCTTGTCTGGGTGCCTGCCGCAGCTTATCTTTTGATTAAGGGCAACTACTTTGGCGGTATTTTTATAGCCGGGTGGGGGGTATTTGCCATCGGGCTTATAGATAACTATGTCAGACCTCTCATAATAGGCAGTAAAATCAATATACACCCTATGATTCTTTTCTTTGGCATTCTCGGTTCCATTATGGTTTTCGGTCCTATCGGAATAATAGTCGGTCCTGTTATTCTGTCTGTTTGTGATGTTGTTTTAAAGGTTTATGTGGATAATAAAAAAGCCTTACCGTAATCGGTTTTTTTGTTAAACACACTCTATTGGTTTAAGGTGTTTGATTTAAAGAGAAGGTTTTTTGATTGTATCAATTCAATACGCTGCATCCATCTTAACTGGATAGCCGTTGTTAAATATCTTCTGAAGTGGACGCCATTTTCAATTCTTGTCGGGATAAGTGTCGGTCTTATTGCCTCTTTATTTGACTATCTGCTTGTTGTTATAAACGGATTCATAACGTCAAACACCTATATTTTACATATTTTTCCTTTTTTTGTAGCCGTTTTGACGGGTATTGCAATATCCAGAGATTCAAAAGCCGGCGGACCCGGCATTGGTTATGTATTGAACAACATAAACGAAAAGATAGGCATAAAAACGTTTTTGAATAAGTTTGTGCTGAGTCTGTTTGCCCTTTCGGGTGTTTTTATAGCAGGAAGAGAGGGCCCGTCGTTTTTTATGGGCTCAAGCGTCTCATCTTTTCTTGCGAAATGGTTTAAGATAGACGAGGAATTCAGAGACTACGTTGTTTTGATAGGCGCAGGAGCGTTTACATCTGCTCTTTTGAAGGCTCCTTTGGGAGGTGCCCTGTTTGCTCTTGAAATACGCTACGTTTCCGATATGGACTACAAGCCGTTTCCGCAGGTTATTATGGCATCCGTTTTCAGTTATATGGTGTTCTCCTATTTTAGGGGAATTAGACCGTTTATAGAGCTCTCCTCAACTGTTAGCTGGAGCTTTTCCCTGCTTCCCTATCTTATGCTGCTTGGCATAATTATCTCAATTTTTGTGTATATTTTCGTTACAACCTACAGCCTCGCAAATTGCTTTGCCAACTACATAAAACCGCTTTACAAACCGCTGGTAGGTGTGCTTTTGGCTTTGCCCTTGATTTATGTTATGTTTAATCACGACGGCTATAGAATGCTGTCTGTTTCGGTTAATTATGAGGCGTTGAATTCGATAGTTCAAACTCATATGCATATTTCAAACATAGCGTTGAATATCGCCATTGTTATTTCGTTGATTAGCTTGACTATAGGTTTCGGCATATCCGGCGGGCTTATTTTGCCCAATCTGATTCTTGGGGCACTTTTGGGCAATGCCGTAGGATTGCTTTTTCCGCACTACTTAATCATCTTTACAATGTCCGGAATGGCTGCAATGCTTGCTGCAAGCGCAAAAACGCCTATTGCAGCCATTGCTTTGATTCTTGAGATAAGCTCCTCCGATTTGGTTATACCCATAACCTTTGCCGTTATAGTAAGCTATATTTTCACATACGGCATCAACATATACACATCCCAGAAAGTATGCAGAATCGATACGCACGGTAAGGTTTATTGACTTAAACAGTATATATTGTGTATTATAACAGAAGTAAGTTTGCCTGTTAGCTTTAACGAGAAGACTGCAAGAGTATAAAATAATTTGAAGGCAGGTATGTGAAATAGAAAGAAATATCAAATTAAGCGACTTCAGCATAATATTAGCCGTTTTGGTCATATTTGTCGTACTTATAATTCCTCTGCCGGGTTTTTTTATAGACTTTCTTGTTTCCACATCGTTTGCTTTGGCTTTGCTGATTTTTTTTGTTAGCGTTTATGTTAAAAAGCCTCTGGATTTTTCCACGTTTCCCTCCCTTCTGCTTGCCGTTACTCTCTTTAGATTGTCATTAAACGTTGCCACAACAAGAGCAATTCTTTTAAGAGGGGCTCAAACTGTCGATGCTGCGGGAAAGATGATTAAGACATTCGGTTATTTTGTTGTCGGCGGAAACTATGTTGTGGGTATGGTTGTTTTTATTATTCTTGTTATCATAAACTTTATAGTTATTACAAAGGGTGCCGGCAGGGTTGCCGAGGTTGCCGCAAGGTTCACGTTGGATGCGATGCCGGGCAAGCAGATGAGCATCGATGCGGACTTAAATGCCGGTTTGATTGATGAGAACGAGGCAAGAAGAAGAAGAGAGGAGATTGCAAGACAGGCGGATTTCTACGGAGCTATGGACGGTGCGTCAAAGTTTGTCAGAGGCGATGCCATTGCGGGTTTGCTGATAACCGCCATAAATATTTTGGGCGGAATTATCATAGGAGTCTTGCAGCACCATATGAGCCTATCCGATGCTGCAGGAAGATATACCGTTTTAACGATAGGAGACGGGCTTGTGAGCCAGCTTCCCGCATTGACCGTTTCAACGGCTGCCGGAATCATCATAACAAGAAGCTCAGAGGAGGCTGAACTATCCTTAAATGTCATAAACCAGATAGCCAAACAGTACCAGGTTTTATATATAGCTGCATTTTCTCTTGTTGTTATGGCTTTTGTGCCGGGTATGCCCACATTTCACCTTATTATTTTGGCAGCTCTTTTGAGCCTTATTGCATACAGCGTTGCGGCAAGCAGGAAAAAAGAGCAGGAAAAGCTGAAGGAAGAAAAACTTGAGGAAGAGCAGGCTGAAGCCGAAAAAGGTGAGGAGATAACAATAGAAGACATAGAAGAGTCGATAAAAATAGATATGCTTGAACTTAAAATAGGATACGGACTTATCGGGCTTGTGGACGA
>JALVUQ010000029.1 GCA_027035575.1 Desulfurellales bacterium
CTGTCTGCAAAGCGTTTCAGGGGATAAACGCTTCTTAAAACAGCAAGATACAAAGCTAAAAAAAGTAAAAATACAAATATAAAGATTACGGTGGCTGTCTTTAGGGCAGTATTGTCCGCACTATTCTCAAACATAATTAATCCGCGTTTTGACTTTACAAGCAGATAATAAATCCTTTGATATTTGTATAAAAACAACATTCCTCTTCTTGTTTTCCTTTTTAACACGATTTTACCATTTTTCAAAATCTGCCTCTTTAATTTTGCATCGCTCACTATTTTGCTTAATTCAGGATTATTCACAGCCAAGCCCGAACGCATACTAACCAAACTGTCTCTAACAAAACTCATCATCTGAGCCTTCTGTAAAATAGAGTGAATAAACAAAAAAGAAACGCTTAAAATAATGAGGAAACTTATAAATAAAAGATGGATCTTAAAAATAATCGAGCGGTGATTAATCATAAAAATTTATACCCTGCACCTTTAACGGTTTTAATATAAGACGGCTTGCGCGAATCATCCCCTATTTTTTTTCTTATGCGGCTGATTATGACATCAATGCTTCTATCTATGCTGTCCACGCTCAAAGACTGCGCATTATTCAATATAAACTCTCTTGAAACAATTCTCCCTCTGTTATTTATAAAAAGCCTTAAAATCTCATATTCTGCAACGGTTAAGGGTAATGTTTTGCCGTTTTTGCTAATTTCCATCTTACTTTCATCTATGTCAAATTCCGAATCCGAATCACTCGACCGCCTGCTTTTTAATTCAAATCTCCTCAGCACGGAATTTATTCTTGCTACAAGCTCCCTTGGGTTATAAGGTTTTGATAGGTAATCGTCCGCTCCCATTTCAAGTCCGATTACTCTATCCTTCACATCCGACCTCGCCGAGGAGATTATTATAGGCAAATGATGCTTTTCGGAAATGATTTTACACAGCTCAAGACCGTCAATGTCGGGAAGCGTCAAATCCAGTATTACAATATCAAATGTCTTTTGCTCCAAAACGTCGAGAGCATCGTAAGGCTCTTCATAATTTTCCAAAAACATATCAAACCTTTTTAAATATTTCTGCAGCAGTTCGGCAATTTCAGAGTCATCCTCTATCATCAATATTCTTATTGACATCTCAGCACCTCGCACGCTTATTATAAATTAGTCAATATTTACATAAACCAATAATAAACTCAATGTAAATAATTGTAAACGAAGGCTTAGAGAGAAATGAATCCAATCCGCAGCCATCAAAACCGCCCTATAAGCAAATAAAGAAATTAAATGACATTGCAAATAAAACAGTTTGGATAAAGGTCTTTGAAATACCTACCCAAAAATGAACACCTGCAAAGCGTGAAAGATGGTGAATAGTAATTAGTGGTTGAGGGAGTGAATTTCTCCCAAACTGTGCATCTCGCAGGTGCAAGAAATGGGGATTGGATTAAAGTGGCTAAGTGAGAAAACGGCTTTTTATGGAATTCATAGCGCAAAAGGATGTTGAGAATGCAGCTTGCAGATTAAAGCCTCCTATGGAGCCTTGGATATCCATTATCTCTCCGCAAAAAAAGAGACCTTTAGTGAGTTTGGACTCCATTGTTTTTGGATTTATTTCCCTTAAAGAAACACCTCCGCACGTTACAAAGGCTTTGTTAAAAGAACACTTTTCCACCTCAACCTCAAACTCAAGGAGGCTGTTAACAATCTCTTTTAACTCTTTCTTTGAAGCCTCTTTGGAATATTTATCTGTTTTTACAATCTCATCAACAAAACGTTTTGGCATAATATCTTTCACGATATTTTTTATTTTTCTGTTCTTTTTTGTTAGAAGCTCAAGCAGTTCTTGCTCCTTGATGCCCAAAAAATTTATGAACAGTTTTGCGTGTTTAAAATCGTTCTTGGATAGTTCCAATACGGCAGGCCCGCTTATGCCGAAATGGGTAAATAGTATATCCCCGTATTCAGAGAACCTTTTTTTTGCCGTTTTTAGTGTTAAATGTACGTTTTTAAATGATAATCCCTGAAGGTTTTTAACATCTTTGCAGCAGAAAGGAACCTCGCAGGGATTAGGTTTAACAATGCCGTGCCCTAATTTCTTTGCGATGTTATAGCAACTGCCATCCGAACCTGTGGCTGGAAAACTTTTGCCCCCGCAAGCAAGCAGAACGTTTTTAGCGTAATATTGGTCTTTATGCGTATTTAAAATAAATATGTCTCTGTCTTTCGATATATCGACAACAGGCTCATACCCCCTAAACGATGTTACGCTTTTTGCTGCTTTATTAAGGAGCGCTTTGGCGAATTCTTCTGAAGTTTTGCTTTTTAACACTACTTTGTTGTCTTTACATATTAAGTCAAAACCTGAGCGTTCGAAAAAATTTATCAGCTCTTCTTTAAAAAACAATTTAAACGAATCTCTTAAAAAGGTACCGTTTTTTCCGTAGCGCTCCAAAAACTCCTCTTTTTTTATACAATTGGTTATATTGCTTTTACTGTTTCCTGTTATGGATAGCTTTTTAGCACCACTGTTTTTATCAAAAACTACGGTTGTTAGAGAGTGTGAATTTATTGCAGCAAAAAGTCCGCAAGTTCCGGCTCCTACAATTGCCAAATCATAAATCATTTGCCTTTTAAGAGCCTGACCCTCTTCCTGAAAAAAGCGGCTTTTGCCTTATTTTCCTCAACACCGTCTCCGTGCTCAAGCATATAGGCAACCGAATCCAACCCTTCAATATCGTCCTTTTCCGCTGCCATACCGAAATAGTGAAATGCTCTTTTTTTGTCCTGCTCCACCTTAATTCCGCTATAATAAATCGAGCCCATAAAAAGCATAGCTTTGGTATTACCCTTTTTTATCGACTGCTCTATTAAATCAAACGCCTCATCGAGTTTATCCAAATCGAAATATAAAACTCCGAGGTTAAAAATGGCATAGTCGTTTCCCTTATCAATAGCTTTTTTAAACCATTTTTTAGCTTCTTCCAAATCTTGTTTTTGATAAATGTCATCTCTGTAAATCAATCCCAAGTTGTTCATTGCGGCACTGTTTCCAAGTTCCGCTGCCTTTTGCAGAAGCTCTATAGCCAAATCTATGTCCTTTTGAGAAGGTTTTCCCTCAAGGTATATGCTCGCCAGTCGATTCATAGAAACGGTATCGTTGTTGTTTGACGCTTTTTCATACCAAAAAACGGCTTTTGAGTAATCCCTCTCTTTCGTTAAACCGAAATAGTATATGTCGCCGAGCTTTCGCATTGCCCCGACATCACCCATAGCGGCAATGCGAAGCATCTCCGGCAGAGCTTCTTCTATCTCTTCTTTTGTTTTATTAAACAAGCACAATCTCCGGATTTGTATCTATTAAGCCCTTGTCGTATGCCTCGCTTAGAAGCAGCCTACAGGCTTTTAGCCCCTCTTTGCCCATATCGACAGTCAATTCGTTGACATACATTCCGACAAATTCATCAGCCAAGTTTATATCCATACCGCGTGCAAAATTCAGTGCGTACTCAACAGCCTCTTTTCTGTGGTTTAAAGAGTAGAGGATGCTGTCCTTCAATATTTTCGAGATGTTTTGCATATCCTGTCCGAACTTTCTGTGAATGGAATTAACTCCCAAAGGCAGAGGCAGCTTTGTCTTATCAAACCACCACTCACCCAAATCAACAATCTTTTCCAAATTTCTTTTTGAGTAGGTTAATTGCCCTTCGTGAATTATCAAGCCGGCATCGACATCTCCCGATTCCACAGCATCGAATATTTTATCAAACTCAATCACCTCAACATTTAAATCATTACCCAAAAGCAGCCTTAATTCAAGGTAGGCACTTGTTAGTTTACCGGGTACGGCAATAAGTTTCTTTTTAAGCTCCTCCAACTCCATCTTTTTTTTGGCTACAACAAGAGGACCGTATTTATAGCCCATACTCGCACCGCTTGACAGTATCGCATATTTGTCTGAAATTGTAGGATATGCAGCCAAAGATATTGCGGTTATGTCGAGTTTTTCGTCAATTGCCATCTCGTTTAGTGTTTGAATGTCGTGCAGAATTTGTTCAAACTCGTATCCGTTTGTATCTATTGCACCGTCAAGATTCAATCCGTAAAACATAAAGGCATCGTCAGGGTCGGGACTGTGTCCGAGTGTCAAAAGTTTCTTTTCGCTCATCAAAGCTCTCCTTTTTCATATTTTTACTTACGCATA
>JALVUQ010000030.1 GCA_027035575.1 Desulfurellales bacterium
TCGGGCAAATAAATTTTTTTGAGATTTAATAGGATACGCCGGATTCTTCTCTTTTGAGCAGCCACTCCCAATGTCTGTCTGTCTGTTTTTGGAACTCTTCTATAAGATGTTCATTGCCTTTCTTAAAAAGATGGGCAAATCTCTTTTGAGGCTTTAAATACTCCTCAACAGGAAGCTTATTTTTAGGTTTGTAGTTTATCTTAACCCTACCCTCTTCAATTTCATATAAAGGCCATACGCAGGTATCAACAGCCAACTGTGCTATTTCTATGGACTTATGCTGTGGAAATCCCCAACCCGTTGTGCAGGGCTCTATAACGTTCAAATATGTAGGTCCGTTAACATCGAGAGCTTTTTTAACCTTGTTCATCAAATCTCTCCAGTTTGACGGAGACGCCTGAGCCAAATACTGCATATGATGTCCCTCAAGAACGCTCATTATGTCCTTTTTCGGCTGAGATTTTCCCTGCAATACGGTTCCGTTGGGGCTTGTTGTCGTGCTCGCACCGAAAGGCGTAGCGCTTGAGCGCTGGTTGCCCGTATTCTGATAAGCATTGTTGTCGTTACAGATGTAGAGGAATCTGTGACCCCTTTCTATTGCACCTGAAAGAGCCTGCAAACCTATATCGTATGTTCCACCGTCACTTGCCAATGCAATAAACCTTACATCCTTATCCGTTCTTCCTTTTTTCTTCCACAATCTATACATAGCCTCAACACCTGATATGGTGCTTGCAGCATTCTCAAATGCGTTGTGAATCCAGGGAATATTCCAACTCGTATAAGGATAAAGACCGCTTGAAACCTCAAAGCAGCCAGTAGCGGCAGCTACTACAATATCGTATTTATCGGTATCGGCAGCAGCCAAAACCTGTCTCATAATAACCGAGTGAGTACACCCCGGACACAATCTATGGCCATTAACAAGACCTTCTTTTTTCTTAGCCAATTCATTTAAAAGAGCCATAATTTACCCCCATGTTCCTCTTAAATTTAAGCAATCGAACTGTTTATCCACCTTACCGGTTTCGGCAATCGTTTTCAGTTTGTCATACACGGAATTGATATGCTGCGGCTGAGTATCTCTGCCGCCTAGTCCGTATGTATAGTTAATAACAGGAGGTCTGTTGTTTGCATCATAAAGGGCGCTTCTGATTTCCGTAAACAACGCTCCTCCCTGAGCACCGGCAGGAGAAACCCTATCCAAAACAGCGATTGCCTTGGCAGATGACAAAGCATCGGCAAGTTCCTTATATGGGAAAGGTCTGAACAGTCTGACTTTCAGCAATCCTGCCTTTACGCCGTTTTCTCTTAAAGAATCCACGACATCCTTCGTGGTTCCGCAAACAGAACCCATTGCAACTATGACATATTCGGCATCATCCATTTTATATGCTTCATAAAGCCCGTATTCTCTGCCGAACGCACTGCCGAACTCCTTGCCTACTTTTACAACAACGTCTTTTGCGTTAAGCAAACCCTCAAGCTGATTCATTTTATGCTCAAAATACCAGTCAGGCGGAGCCCAAGCGCCGTGAGTTACAGGCTCTTTTGTATTAAGAAGAGGATACAAAGGAGTATATTCACCCACAAACTCTTTTACCTTATTATCATCCTCCAATTCCCATATCTCTATGGCGTGAGAAATATTGAAACCGTCAAAAGCTCCCAAAGCAGGAGTCATAACATCTTTATTCTCGGCTATTTTTATTGCCTGAATAAGGTTATCGTATGTTTCCTGAGAATTTTCGGCAACAAGCTGTATCCAACCTGTGTCTCTTCCGCCCATAATATCCGAGTGGTCCCCGTGAATATTTAACGGTGCGGATAGTGCTCTTGCAGCCACAGCCATAACTATGGGCAGCCTTGAGCCTGAAGCTATATATAGAATCTCCCACATCAAAGCATAGCCGTTTGCGCTTGTTGCCGTCATAACACGACCACCTGCAGCGGCAGCTCCGACACAAGCACTCATTGCGGAGTGTTCCGACTCCACCGTAACAAGCTCCGTATCCATTTTCCCGTCAGCAATAAACTGTGCAACATTTTGAGGAATCGGGGTGGACGGAGTTATTGGAAAAGCTGCTACTACATCAGGGTTAATCTGTCTTATTGCGTGAGCGGCAGCCTCATTTCCGGTTAACGCTACTTTTTTTCCCATTGTATCCTCCTATTATTTAGAAAACACTTCTTTTCTTAAATCTTCTTCACTTTTACCCTTGGCATCAGCCTCAAGCAGCATTGCAAGAGATTTCGGTTTTGTGGGGCACTGCTCAACGCAAATTCCGCAACCTTTGCAGTGGTCATAATCTATTCCGCTCATTTTTCCGTTTTCATCAACTAAAATCGAGCTGTCAGGGCAATAAACCCAACAAAACATACATTGAATACAACTTTCGGGATTCCAAACCGGCCTTTCAACTCTCCAGGAACCGGTCTCATAGCTTTTGCTGTTTCCCGGGTCTTTTATTGCTCCACCGATTAAAACTTCGTCCCAGTTAAGAAGTTTTTCAGACATTATTTTACCTCCTCATAAGCCATCTCGATAGCTTTCTTGTTTCCGTCTATAACTTTCTGCGGGAATTTCCCTGCCTCTTTCAGCAGTTCGATAACCCCGTTTACCACATCGTCTTTTGAAAACAATCCGGTAACCTTTGCCAATGCGCCAATCATCGGAGTATTGGGGATAGCTCTTCCCATCGCTTCCATACTGATTTTGTTGGCATCGACAACATAAACGTCGTAACCTTCAAGTCCCAGTTCCTTAATGACGCTCTCTTTGTCAAAAGCCGTATTAACTATAACCTTTCCGTCTTTTTTAAGCCCTTCTTTAACATCAACAAGCCCAAGCAGGGTCGGGTCAAGCAGCAAAACAATATCGGGTTCCATATACTCGGAGTGGTCTCTGATTACCTTATCGCTTACCCTTGTAAATGCTATAACAGGAGCGCCTCTCTTTTCGGCTCCATACACAGCAAAACCTTGAGCATACACTCCTTCTTCCTGAGAGATTAGCTCTGCTAAGGTTTTTGCTGCGGTAACAGCACCCTGTCCGGCTCTTCCGTGCCATCTGACATCCATTTTCTTAGACATTTTCAAACCCCCGTCTAAATTATTTTATACAGCGCGTCTGCTTTTAAACGCTTCAATCAAAGTTGTCTTATCTATAAAATTAACGTTAACCCCAACAGGTATTCCATATGCTATTCTCGTTATATTGACATTCTTACCTTTAAGTTTTTCTTTTATATATTGGGTTGTAAAATCACCTTCTATTGTCGAGCTTATAACCAAAATAACCTCTCTTATATCCTCATCCAAAACCCTGTCTATTAAATTCTTCAAGCCGGTTTTTTCAGTATCCACACCGTATAGAGAAGAATTAAAGCCCCCAAGGATGTAGTAAATTCCATTATACACGGAACTTGATTCTATTGCAAAAAAATTTTCCATATTCTCAACAACACAAATTGTCGATTTATCCCTCGTCTCGTCCCTGCATATATCACAAACACCGTCTTTGTTTGCGGTTATACATCTGCATCTTTTGCACGACTTTATATCGTTGTTTAAAGCATCTAAATATTTGGCTAAATTCAAGGATTCGTCTTTATGTTCAACAAACCATAAGGCGTATTTTAATGCGGTTTTTTCTCCGACGCCAGGCAGTTTTGCAAACGATTCCACTATACGATTTAAAACCGGAAAACCGTTGAGCATCTTTTAAAACATTCCGGGGATATTCAAACCGCCTGTTAATGCCGAAATCTTCTCTTCCATAGAGGCTTTGGATTTTCGCAGTGCCTCGTTCACACCCGAGAGTATCAAATCTTCCATAGTCTCTATATCTTCAGGGTCAACTATCTCTTTTGAAATTTTTATATCGACAACATCACCGGCACCGTTGGCTTTAACGGAAACCATTCCGCCACCCACACTAACTTCCACAACTTCTTTTGCTGCCTCTTCCTGGGCTTTGGCAATCTGTTTTTGCATCTTTTTTGCCTGTGCCATCAAACTGTTTAAGTCCATACCACCGTAACCCTTAGCCATACCACCTCCATAATTTTAAACTAATGTTAATTATAAACTATTTATTCAATTTTTCAACGGTAATGATTTTTCCTTCAAACTCTTTCAAAATTAGCCTTACGTTTTCATCCAATTCACTTGAATCCGCGCTTTTCAAATCGCCGAGCTCTTTATTTTCCGTCTTGCTCTCATCTATGGCAGAATCGCCGTTATCATAAACTATTTCTTTCTGATTACTGTCTGGAATAGCGGAAAACTCCATATTCGACAGCTTTTCTATAACACTTTCAACCCGCTCCAAAGACAAAACCGCCGAAGCCTTGTGAGTCGCAACATTTAAAACGCTTAAAGGCTCAACCTTTTGCTTAATATCAATCAAAGCGGAATAGTATATGTTAAGCAGAGCCGTTTTGTGCTCCAACACCACATCCTGCAAGTCAAGAAGAAAATCTATACACTGTCTGACAAATATCTCAAAATTAGCGTCTCTTTCGTCTAACAGTTGAAGCTTTCTTAAAGCTGACGACGTATTTTTTGAAAGTATGCCGCTAAAATACTCCTCAATTGTCTTTTTCTCGCTAACTCCCACAACCCTTGAAACGTCGCTTTGAGTTAAACCCTCGGGTTTATAGGCTATGCATCTGTCAAGGTATCCTTCTGCTACCCTCATAGAGCCGAAACTTGCAAATGCTATGATATCCAAAGCATCATCGTCAATTTTAACTTTCTCCTTTTTTGCTATCCCCTTTAATTTGAGCTTTATTAAATCGGTCGGAATCTTTTTTAACGTTATTATCTGGCACCGCGAAAGAATGGTATCGGGAATCTTTTCCATTGCCGTTGTTGCAAATATGAACTTAACATAATCCGGAGGTTCCTCTATTGTTTTTAAAAGGGCGTTAAATGCCTCTACGGTCAACATATGAACCTCATCTATTATGTATATTTTAAATCTGCTTTTAAGCGGCGGATACTTTACGCTTTCTATTATATTTCTCGCATCGTCCACCTTGCGGTTGGATGCTCCGTCTATCTCAATAACATCAACGCTTTTACCCTTTGTTATGCTAATACAGGATTCACACTCGTTGCAGGGTTCCGAGCTTGTACCTTTTTCACAATTAAGTGACTTGGCTATAATTCTCGCCGTTGAGGTTTTTCCGACACCCATCGGACCCGACAACAGTATTGCATGATGCAGCCTGTTGGCATCAATTGCATTTTTAAGAATTCTAACTGCTATATCCTGCCCTATGATTTCGGATAATTTGGTCGGTCTGTATTTTCTTGCTAAAACTTTATACATAACGTCTCCATTAGCGATGCCCACCCAAGCAGGTCATTGCGCGCTCGCACAACCTCACCTACCGTTGCTTCCTTCCGGACCTGGCGGGGTTCAGCAAGGAGTACGTCACGCAAGCCCACCAAAAGTGAGCATCGCTAAAAGAAACTGGCGCGCCCAAGAGGATTCGAACCTCTGACCTCAAGAACCGCAATCTTGCGCTCTATCCAACTGAGCTATGGGCGCCAAATTTTTTAAAGTGGCGGAGAGGGCGGGATTCGAACCCGCGGTAGAGCTTGTGGCCCTACACACGATTTCCAATCGTGCTCCTTCAGCCAGCTCGGACACCTCTCCGAAAAAATCTTGCGCCTAAAAGCCGAGTGGAATAGTAACACAAATCGAATTTTCTGTCAAAACATATAACAGGCAAAGAAGAATAGAAATATAATTTTGGGATATGAAACAAAACAGCTTGTTGAAACAAAAAAGGGCTTAAAAAAGCCCTTTTTTTAAAACCTTTAGAAGGTGTTGAGAGTTATTTCAATAATCCGTTTAGGGAATCGTCTATCTCTCCAGGCATCGACATATGAGCGGCAAACGCCCCCATACCTGCATCCATAAAATACAAAGACATTCTGTACATCTCAGGTAAACTCCATGCACTTATGCCGCCTTTATCCATAACCACTATGCCTATCGGAAAAGCACAAAGATGGTCGTACCCTCCGATATCGAAGGATTCTTTTTCGTATTTAGGATTGGATACGCCTATTATAACGGCTTTTGCAAGTTTAATCTCATAAATTTTACTCCAGCCGTTTTTATGTTGAGACAAGGAAGCATCAAGCGCTTTAGCCGCATCGTCAATTGTTTTAAATTTTTTATCACCCATTCTCGAAATGGTGTATAAGCTCTGCCCCATCATCTGCCAACTACCTATTTCATCCTCATCCGTAGAATATCCGAAACCTTTCTTTTTCGGTTCGATATTCTTAACATTCAAAAGAGCACTCTCAAGTTGATTTTTAACGTTTTGTGCCGTTTTTATCAGTTTATCCTTACCTTTTGCAAATGCCGCAGCAGCATAAACCGGATTTGCAAACATAATTTTATTTACTCCCTTATCCTGCTGCACCCCGACTCGTAACGGAAGAACAAAAAAAGCATACCTGCCGACATTATTTACAGCATCAAAAAAAGGCTTATTTTCAACAATAATGACAGTCAGGTTTTTGTTTTGAGCCGGATTGAACGATGTTAAAACTTTAAAGTTCTTTGATAAGGACGCCTTAACACTTTCAACAACAGCGCTGTGATTATTCGACTTTACAACACCGACAAGTTCGTATGTGGTCAAACCGGCAAAAGACAATTTTGATATAAAGAAAACGGCAATAAAAACAAGAAAAGCTTTTTTAAGCATAGAAACCTCCTGCAAAAAATTTTCACTATTATATCTAATGTTACAAAATAAGTCAATAACAATATTACTTAGATTAGATTTTAATCTAATCCGTCAAGACAAAAAAAGACCATACATTTGTATTTTTTGCGGCAAAAATAAAGAAAGATACTTAGCAAACTTGGCTTAATAACTTGAAAATTTATTAGAAGTAGGTTTCAAGTGCATCAGATATTCGATATTGCCCTCTTTGCCCTTTATGGGAGAGCGGATTATACCCAAAACTTCAAAGCCAGCATCTTCACAAAAGAGCTTTATTTTTCTTAAAACAGCGTCAATCTTTTCTTTATTTTTCACAATCCCTTTTTTAACAACCCCCGGCCCAACCTCAAACTGCGGTTTAATCAACACTACAACTTCACCTGAGTTTCTTAGAAATCTAAAAAGTTCCGGTAAAATCAGCTTGATTGATATAAAACTCACATCCACGGCAACAAAATCAAATTGCACATCCGTCTTAAAATCTCTTATATCCGTACTTTCAAATACAAAAATTCTTTTATCATCCCTTAAACTTTGATGCAACTGTCCGCTTCCGACATCAACACAATAAACACGGTTTGCCCCTTCTTTTAACATACAATCGCTGAAACCGCCTGTGGATGAACCTATATCAAGGCAAATCTTGTCCCTTAAATCTATTTTAAAAAAATCAACGGCTCTTTTGAGCTTAACCCCTCCCCTGCTCACATAAATAAAGGGCGAATTTAAAATCTCAATGCTGTCGTTTTCATCAACCAAAAATCCGCTTTTTTTACACACATGCCCGTTAACTGAAACATACTCTCCCTTAATAAGCTGCCTCGCCCTGCTTCTTGTTTCAACAAACCCTCTATCATACAACAATATATCCAATCTTGTTTTCATTTCAGATATTTTTTAGCTACTTATTACAATTCCACCTATGTTCCTGCCGCAAACGCCGTCTCTTCTATATGAAAAAAACGCCCTGTTTTCGTAGGTGCAAATTCCAAGAGAGTTTATATTTTTCTTTAAAATACCGACCGATATCAGTTGAGCGGTATTTGCTTTTTCCAAATCGAGATATAAACCCTTTTTCTTTTTTAACACAAACCTATTATCGAATCTGGAAGCCACATCCTCTTTAACTTCATAACAATTTGCGCAGATATGAGGACCTATACTTGCAAGTATGTTATCTGTTTCGGCACCATTTTTTTTTAAAATTTCAACGCCCTTTTTAGATATTTCAAGGTAAGTTCCCTTCCATCCGGCGTGCAGAGCCATTATTGTTTTATTTTTCACATCCATTAAAATCACAGGAAGACAGTCTGCAAATCTGATTCCCAAAAAAACACCTCTTTTATTTGTGTAAAATCCGTCGGCATTATGGATGATGCCGTTGTACTCCACGATTTTATCCGAGTGTATTTGATTCAGCAAACCCAACTCGGCAGTCGAAGCAAAACTTTTGACTCTATCTAAATTTTTTCTTACGTTTTCTTTGCTGTCTCCGACATTAAAACCAACGTTCAAAGAGTCAAAAGGAGCGCTGCTTACCCCTCCGAATCTGTCAAAAAACAGGCACCTTGCCCCGTATTGTGAAAATCTTTTATCCTCAATAAAACCCATCTATCTTATAAACTCACTGCCAAAATAGGGAACAAGTTTTTCGGGTATTTTCACACTACCGTCTTCTTGCTGGTAGTTCTCCAAAATTGCAACCACACAGCGCCCTACAGCCAATCCGGAACCGTTTAGGGTGTGTGGGAAGTGCATTTTCGAGTCTTTTTTATATCTTATGGAAGCCCTACGCGCCTGAAAATCGAGCGTGTTTGAACAAGAAGAAATCTCTCTGTATCTGTTTTGTCCGGGAAGCCAAACCTCTATATCGTATGTTTTTGCAGCGGAAAATCCTATATCACCGCTTGACAAAATAACAACTCTGTACGGCAATCCCAGCAGCCGAAGCACCTCTTGAGCATCGTTTGTAAGCTCCTCCAAAGCATCAAAAGAATCCTCGGCTTTTGTAAATTGAACCAGCTCGACCTTGTTAAATTGGTGCTGACGAATAATTCCCTTAACATCCCTGCCGTAACTGCCCGCCTCTTTTCTAAAGCAAGCCGTATAAGCAACATATTTAATAGGAAAATCACTCTCCTTCAGAATTTCTTCTCTGTGCAGGTTAACAAGCGGAACCTCCGCTGTCGGTATGAGATACTGCCCGTCGGTCTCGTATGCTTCATCTCTGAATTTCGGAAACTGACCCGTCCCTACCATAACCTCTTCGTTGACGATATACGGCGGTATGATTTCTTTATATCCGTGCTGTTTTGTGTGCAAATCCAGCATAAAGTTAATGAGTGCCCTTTCAAGCCTCGCACCCGCACCCTTATACACAACAAAGCGAGAGCCGGAAAGTTTGGCTCCCCTTTCAAAATCCAGTATATCAAGCTTGGTCGCAATCTCGAAGTGCTCCAAAGGCTTAAAATCAAAATTTTTAATATCTCCCCACCGTTTAACCTCGACATTGTCATTTTCATCTTTACCGAAAGGCACGGAGTCATCCAACAGATTCGGAACAAGAAGCCAAATTTTCATAAATTCATCATATTTTTCATTGTATAACGCTTCGGTTTCCTTAATTCGCTCGGCTGTTTCGTTAACTTTTTTAATTAAGTCATCCGCATTTTCCCTCTTTTTTTTGCGAATGCCTATCTCTTTTGAGAGTTTGTTTCTGTTTGACAAAAGATTGTCTAACTCAGCTTTCTGTTTTCTCAGCTTTTTATCCAACTCCAACAACCTATCAACATCTATATCCGAAAATCTCTTTTCCAAGTTTCTACGCAAGAGTTCCGGTTCTTTCCTTAAAATCGCTATATCTAACATTCCACAACCTTCCTCAAATATTTCTTAAATTCATCCTTTATTTCGTTATCATTAAGCGCAAATTCGACCGTAGCCTTTAAAAATCCGTCCTTACTTCCGCAATCGAATCTCTTACCGTCCATTATCTTGCCGTAAACAACCTCCTGCTTGCTTAAAGATAAAATGGCATCTGTCAATTGAATTTCACCCTTTTTGCCCGGCTTAACCTTCTCTATCTCATCAAATATTTTTGATGTGAATATATATCTGCCTATAATCGCCATATTGCTCAAAGCCTCTTCTGGACTCGGCTTTTCAACAAAGTTATCCAACTTAAACACCCTGTTTTCTATCTCCTTGCCGCTGACAATGCCGTATTTTGAAACATCACTTGGCGGAACCTCCTCAAGCCCAACAACAGAGCAGTGGTAGCGGTTAAACACATCAAGCAGCTGCTTTGTACCGCTTTCTTCGTTTTCTATAACATCGTCAGCCAAAATAACCGCAAAAGGCTCATCTCCTACCACATCTTTTGCCCTTAAAATAGCATGACCCAAGCCTTTGGGCTCTTTTTGTCTCATATAAACAAAATCCGCCATATCGCTGATTTTTCTTATATCCTCTATCAGCTCATCTTTTCCCTGGAATTTCAGGTGATACTCAAGCTCAAACGATATGTCAAAATAGTCCTCTATGGCTCTTTTTCCTCTTCCCGTTACAAAAATTATCTGCTCAATACCCGCATCCACGGCATCCTTGACCGCATAATGTATCAAGGGCTTATCAACAAGCGGCAGCATCTCCTTGGACGAAGATTTTGTCGCAGGCAAAAAACGTGTACCGAATCCGGCAACCGGCAAAACCGCCTTCCTCACTTCTTTCATAATCAATCCCCCAAAGCTTTATAAATCAATTCAATGGTATGAATGGTTTTAATATCGTCCCTGCCGTCCCTGTGAAGGGCTCCCGACAGCTGCATCATACAGGCAGAGCAGCCCGTCACAAGATACTCGGCTTCAGCATCAACTATATTTTTAACCTTGTGAGATGCTATCTTTTTCGACAATTCCGGGTAATCAACGCTAAATGTTCCCGCATTGCCGCAGCATCTGTCAGCCTCTTTCATATCCGTAAAACTGCTCGCCTTATCTATAAAAAATCTCGGCTCCTTCGATATTTTTTGTGTTCTTTTCAAATGACACGGGTCGTGATATGTGGTCTTTATATCCAATTTCTTAATCATCTTTGCCAAATTCGTGTTTTCATACAGGAATTTAACCGGGTCAACTATTTTTTTTGCAATTTTTGCCGCTCTTTCTTCCCACTGCTTATCCTCAAGCCACACAAACAATCTTTCGTATTCATGCACCATAAAACTTGCGCAAGTAGGCTCAAGCACAAGGATATATTCAACATCGAGGGCTTCAAAAATCTCAATATTTTTTTTGGCAAGATATTCGGCATCCTTTAGATTGCCTGAGGCATAAATCGGAGCTCCGCAGCACAACTGGTTTTGCGGCACGATAAAACTTATATTAAGCTTGTTTAAAATTTTAACCAAAGCATCTCCTATTTCAGTATAAGCATAATTTATCAAACAGCCGGGAAACAGAGCCACTTCTGCCCTGCCCTGACTCTTGTATTTTTCGATAAAGGTTTTTTTGTTTGCAATTGGAGGCAGCAGCTCGTCCTTTGACAAATAGGGCGTGTTCACTTTTAAAGCAGCACCTGCCCTCGATGCCTCATTTTTTTCATTAAACAAAAAACCGGACAAATACCCGGCACTTTTATAGGCAAAATCCATAAGCTGCCGATTTTTCATAACACTTGCCATAATTCGTTTGTAAAGCGGAAGACCGTGCTTTTCAATAACCCTGTTTCGTGCAAACTCGACAATCATATCTGTCGGCGAATCGTTCGGGCAAGCCTCTACGCAGGTGGTACACAACAGACATTTATACAAATAGTCTTTGGACTCTTTCTCATCAAAGTCTATATTGCCTTTTATCAACTCTCCCAGCAGTGTTATGTGTCCCCTTGCAACAAAGGGCTCTGCCTTTTCTTCTTTAAAAACAGGGCACACGCTCCTGCATATGCCGCACTTTACACAGGAATTTATGCTCTCTGTAATTCTTCTATCCATCTAAAGCCCCATTTTGCCGGGATTTAAAATGTTTCTATCATCAAAAGCCTTTTTTATTCTCTTATAAAGCTCCATAACATCCACCCCAACCTGCTTTTCAAGATAGTCCTTTTTTGTTATGCCTACGCCGTGTTCTCCGGTTATGGAGCCTCCCAAAGAAAGGCAGGCTGTAAATATATCGTCCATAGCCTTTAATGCGTGTTTTGTCTGCTGCTCGTCATTCGTATCATACATAATATTTACGTGTATATTGCCGTCGCCGGCGTGTCCGAAGTTTACTATCTTCAACCCATACTTTTTTGCTATTTTTTGAGAGGCATCTATCATATCCGCCAATCTCGAAACGGGAACAACAATATCCTCATTTATTTTCCCGTCAGCTATACGTTTAAGCGTTGGCGATATCGTTCTTCTTGCTACCCATATCTCCTCGGCTTCTTTCTCATCTTTGGCTATTCTAAATCTTATAACTCCGTCAGCATCTTTGCATAGAGCTTCTATTTTTTCGGCGTTCTCCTCGACCTCGGCACGACTGCCGTCAACCTCCAGAATCAGTACTGCATCGGCGTTTGTCGGCAGCCCGATATGCAAAGCATCCTCAACAGCCGTAATGGCGTCTCTATCCACAAACTCCATAGAGGTAGGTATTATTTTATTTCTCATTATCAAACTGACCGTTTTTGCAGCCTTTTTCATATCGTCAAATACTATCTGTATGGTTTTCTTATGCTCGGGTTTGGGATAAAGTCTAAGCAGAGCCTTTGTTACAATCGCAAGCGTGCCTTCGCTTCCCACAATCAAATCAACCAAATCATATCCGGCTACATCTTTTATATTCTTCGAGCCGAGCTGCATAATTGTACCGTCGGCAAGCACCACTTCAACTCCCTTAACCCAATCCTTCATAACTCCGTATCTGACAGCTCTCGGACCACCTGCATTTTCGGCTATATTGCCGCCTATTGTCGAAAATTTCCAGCTTGAGGGGTCGGGAGGAAAAATTAAACCGTAAGGCTCCAAAAACTCCTGTAAATCGTAATTTGCCAAGCCGGCTTCTACCCATACCATAAGATTATCTTCGTCAAACTCTACAATTTTATCCATCTTTTCCAAAGAAATAGCTATGCCGCCCTCAACATTTAAAGAGCCGCCCGTAAAACCGCTTCCCCAGCCTTTAGGAACAACCGGAACGTGATGTTCATAGGCTATCTTCATAATTTTCGACACCTCATTTGTGCTTTCGGGAAGCACAACAACATCCGGCATATACATTCTTTGAGTGGCGTCGTAAGAATACTGCAATCTTCCGAGTTTATCTTCAAGGCATCTTGCACCAAGCAGGCTTTTCAGCTTTTTATAAGCCTTTTTTCTCATCACTTGCATCTCCTTTAATAAAGCCCGATTATATGCGATTGCAAAGCAATAATCAATAAGCTATTTTAAGAAATATTTTAAGTATATGCGGCAGGTAGAACAAGTTTATGCTTAACAGATAGGTCTTAAACCTTATCTGTCAAACATTTTTTAAAAAGGTATGAAGTTAATTGGCTTTTGAAAAACGTTGATTACCTTCGTACTCGCTATATTTTCCGGTTAGATAGATGTCTTTCCAATACGGGTCAAGCAGGTTTTTTAACTTAATATCGTATGAAACCATACCTTCATAATATTCTTTATCCTCCAACGCTTCTTTTGCGCTTATGTCTTCGGGCTCTGCATTATATTTGTCGATTATATTCCTTGCCATTTTGTAGTGGTCTCTTATGGGGCAGCCGATTATATAGTTGCCTGTATGCTCCTTATCCCTTTTGTATCCATAGGCATCCTGCCATTTCCTTATTGCCTCAAAAAGTCAATAATAAATTCCTTTTTATGAATTTTTATATAAAAGCAATAGACTCTGAGATTGAGCATACATTCCAAAAGTCGGTATTAAAATGACTTCGGAAGATATTCACCTTTTAATCCGACTTTTTTGTTTTAAAAACAGCACCATTAAACCTCAGTCAATTTTTCAGCAAATATAAATTTGAAATTTCCTTGACAACTCAATTTGTTAGAATATAATTAATTCTAATTTAATATATTTAAATTGGAGGTAACTATGAACAGGCTTAAATTCATCCAGCTTGGTTTCGGACCTATCGGTCAACAGATAGTTAAATATGCTTTGGAAAGAAATTCGCTGCAGTTGGACGCTGTGGTGGACATAGACGAAACAAAAATAGGAAAAGATGCCGGAAAAGTTGCTCAAATCGGAAAAATAGGCGTAACGATAGAGGGCAATCTGGAGGAGGTTTTAAAAAAATCCGATGCCGATATTGTCGTAATTTCAACTCTGTCGGGTTTCAAAAAAATAGAAAACCAAATATCTCTATGCGTAAAATACTCAAAAAATGTCGTTTCAACCTGTGAGGAACTGCTTTATCCCTGGATAAACGACAAATCCGTTGCGGACGGTTTGGACAAACTGGCAAAGGAAAAAGGTGTAAGCATATTGGGAACAGGCGTTAACCCGGGATTGCTAATGGACTTACTGCCCTCCGTTTTGACGGCAGCCTGCAAAAGGGTCGATAGGATTATCGTAAAAAGGTATCAGGACGCATCAAAAAGAAGACTGCCGTTCCAGAAAAAGATAGGAGCAGGGCTTGATTTGGAAACATTCAAGAAACTTAGAGACCAAAAGGTTATTCGTCACGTGGGTTTTGCGGAATCCATAAACCTCATAGCATCGGGTTTGGGTATTAAATTGGACAAAACAACCGAGACCGTTGAGCCTGTCGTAGCAGACAGCGAGGTATCGAGTGATTTTATCACGGTTCAAAAAGGATACGCTAAAGGCGTTCATCAAACGGCAAAAGGTTTTGTCGGGGAGAAAGAGGTTATAACACTTGAATTAAAAGCATTTCTTGGAAACGAACAAACAGAGGATACGGTGGAAATATACGGTGAACCCAACATAAAAAGCACGATAAAGGGTGGTGTAAACGGAGACATAGCTACGGCAGCCGTCATTATCAATGCTATGCCGCAGGTTGTATCGGCATCGGCAGGACTTAAAACGATGCTTGATATTTCTCCCGTGCACTACTAT
The DNA here is from genome assembly GCA_027035575.1 of Desulfurellales bacterium. Taxonomy (GTDB): domain Bacteria; phylum Campylobacterota_A; class Desulfurellia; order Desulfurellales; family Hippeaceae; genus S144-51. Next base: position 14,843 of record JALVUQ010000030.1, read on the forward strand.
TCATAAGGAAAAGGGGGACCTTATGTTTGAAAATTTAAAGGTTTGGATGAACGGCAAACTCGTACCCTGGAATAATGCCAACGTCCATCTTTTATCACACGGTTTCAGCCGTGCATCGGCTATCTTTGATGTTTTCGGCATACATCCCTCACCCGATGGTCCTGTCGCTTTCAGAATGGATAAGCATCTTGAGCGTTTCTTTAGGAGTGCCGAACTGCTGGGTATGGAAATTATGTACGATAAAAATCAGATAAAGGAAGCCGTAGCCGAGTGTGTAAAGGCAAACAATATAAAAAGAGGGCTGATAAAAATTTTGGGTTACTATAGCGAAGAGGCGATTATATCTTTGGTTTTGGATTCCAAGCTCGATGTGGCAATATTTGCTATTCCCGAATCAGATGAAATAGGACTTGACAGTGCAGAGCCCATCAGCATTTGTTTTAGCGATTGGCGTAAAATACACCCCGCTACCGTGCCGGTTGAGGCAAAAGCCTGTTCAAACTATTTAAACGGTATGCTTGCAAGAAAAAGCGCCAAACAGAGAGGGTACGACGTGGGCATTTTTTTAACGACAGACGGATATGTTGCAGAAGGCTCGATAGAATCTCTGTTTATGGTTAAAGACGGCATACTAAAAACAGCAAAGTTGGGTAACATACTAAGAAGCATAACCCGTATGACTATACTCGAATTGGCACCGAAAATAGGCATTGAAACAAAAGAAACAGACATAATGCCGCAAGAGTTGCTCGCCGCAGACGAGATATTCCTGTCTCATACGGGCATAAAGGTAGGGCCTGTCGATAGGATAGAAGACAGGGTTTTATCGCCTGTTCCCGGAGAAACAACAAAAAAACTGCAAAAGGCTCTAAACGACATAGTCACTTTCAAAGACGAGCGGTTTAAAGATTGGCTTCAACCGATTGACATATAAAGATTTAACAAAATTTTAGGCTGAACAGGATTGTGGTTTTGGTAACGATGTTTATGCTAAGGTTTATGAGGAGGAATTTATGAGAGTGAAGTTGTGGGGAATCATCGCGTTGTTCATCTCTGGTGTTTTTTTAATTTTCGGTTTAAATATTAAAACCGCATCCGCCGGTAGCTCTGAGAATTATCACTTCACGTGGCGGTTGTCTCAAGTTATGCCTGTTGGCGGACCTACGGATTTAAACGCTAAGGCTTTTGCCAAAGATGTAAAAGAGGCGACAAACGGCAGAGTTGATATTAAGGTATATTCCGGCGGCGTCCTTGGAGATTGGGTTGATATTTACTCCTATGTGATGCAGGGGAACGTGGATATGGCTCTACAACCCATAGCACCGACCTACGACCCGCGATTAAACGTTGCATACTACGTTCCTTATATGTTTACGGATACCAAAGAGGCAAAAGACGGGTATAAGATAGGAGGTTGGATTTATAAACTGGTCAGCCCGATGCTAAAGGCTGAAAATATTAAGTTAATCTCATTTTATCCTTCGGGATGGGCAGGAATGACCGCAACAAAGATACCTCCGGGATGGCAGGATATGAAACCAAACGGAATGAAAATCAGGGTTATGCCTTTGAAAGCCTGCCAGTTGACCTGGAAAGCACTCGGCTATATTCCTACGACAATTCCGTACAGCGAAGCCTACAGCGCCATAAGTAAGGGAATCGTACAGGGTGAAAGCGGCGGACCTCCACACCAGGGATATCAATTCAGAGACGTTCAAAAGGTCTGGATACAGTACAACGATTTTATGGAACCGTACGCTCTGTTTATCAATCTTAAAGACTGGAACAAGCTCTCCAAACACGACCAGGAAGCTATCGTGAATGCCGCAAGAAAGATGGACCAGAAGCGCTGGGTTGAGCTGCAGCAGTCCGCTCAGGAATTTCTAAAGAAGATGAAAGATTACGGTATGACAATCATTATTCCGTCTGAGAAACAGCTTCAAAAATTTGCAAAGAAAATAAGAGCTGTTGTTTGGCCTGAGATGGATAAGATGGTTGGAAAAGCCGTTAT
>JALVUQ010000031.1 GCA_027035575.1 Desulfurellales bacterium
CAAACTACATACCATTTTCCTTTATAATCCTCGTTTGAAACCTCTGTGTAGTGACCCGTTGCAGCATCATAGGCTGCCATTTTGAATTCCGGTGCCTGCTTTAGTACCAATACTCCTGCCTGTGTGTTTTCCATTTCTTCTACCTCCTCAATTTTTTCTTCTTTCTTTTCTTTAACATCGATGGCTTTTACCTCTTTTTCGCAAGCCATAAATACCTCCAAGTTCAATTTCAGGTAGAATATATGATAATTTATTTTATTTGTCAAGAGAAAAAATATCTTTTTTAGAGTTTTTGTAAAAAATAGATTTGTTAAAGTTTTGTTTTTCCTTTCAATTTTAAGTTGACAAGCAACGATTTCCGGTCGGCTTAAAAATAAGTAAAATTTAGAGAAGCTCAAAAAACTATAAAACAGTGTTTGTTGTAAATAGTGTAGTTAGCCGTAATAAATTTATATTGCTTTGATGGTCTGGTTATGAATCAAAACCTGCCGTGGTATTGTCTATCTTTGTTTCGTCTTTAAATTCAACCTTTTCTATTCTTTCAAATGCGCTTGATATTTTTTGGGTTGTGGTGTGTATTTTTTTTGCCTCGGCGCTCACACTGTCTATGTTTTTAATGAATTTTTCCCATCTGTCTTTGTAAAGTGAGAAATTTTTGGATAGTTTTATCAGCTCTTCCTGAATTTTTTTCGCCTGTTTTTGTGTTTTTATATCTCTGACGATTGCTTGAATGGTAGTCAATAGCGCCATAAGAGTTGTAGGCGATGCAACCCAGACACTTTTTTTATAGGCATATTCGATGATGTCCTGATGATATGCGTTTAATTGAGCAAAAATTGCCTCTGCCGGCAGAAACAGGATTGCCATATTTGCAGTTTGCCCTTTTATTATGTACTTTTGCGATATGTCGTTTATGTGTTTCTTTAAATCCTGCTTAAAAGCCGTTGAATACCTGGCTTTATCAAGTCCGTCTGAATCTGTCATCTTTGTGTAGTTTTCAAGTGGAAATTTGGAATCAATAGCTATAAGACCGAGCTGTGGCGCTTTTATAACGGCATCTGCTATAACTTTGCTTCCGTCAACATCAAAGGTGTATTGTATATCGTACAGCTCTTTGGATTCGCCGAATACGGATTTTAGAATGTTTTCAAGCTGGATTTCGCCGAAAATTCCTCTTGTTTTTTTATCACTCAATACGTTTTGCAGCGATACGACCTCGCCTGAGAGCTGTTCTATCTTTTTTTGAGCCTCGCTTATTTTGGCTATCCCTTCCACAATATCCCGAAATGTTTTGTCAACGTTTTCAAAACCCTCTTTCAGTCTTTCGTCAACTTTTCCCGATATTTTATCAAGCCTGTTTTCAACGCTAATCATAAATTCGTTAAAATCTTTTTTTATCTGCTCCTTTTGTTTGTCAAACGACAGCACAATCTTCTCTATCGACTCTTCAAGCCTTTTATCGACCTTCGATGTGGTATTATCCAGTCTTTCGTTCAATATTTTTGTCAAAGAATCAAAACGAGAAGAGAGGTAGTTATTTAAGGAGTTGTTGAATTCCATAAGGTTGTTTTTAATCTCTGTTTTTAACTCGCTTTGTGAGGAATAGATTTTGTTAAAAAGCTCGTTGTTTTTTTCTATCTGCTTTTGGTTTTCAAGGGCTGTTTCTATGAGCTTGTTGTTTATGTTGTCTATGCTTGTATGCAAAAAATCCTTTTGTTTATCAACCTTATCCGAAATTTCTTTGTTAAGCGAGCGGTTTTTAAGTATTAAAGATAATCCCAAGCTTATACCAAAAACAGCTATGATAGCCAAAATCAAAACTATATATTCAAGATACATAAAAAAAGAAAACCCCGATAATATCGGGGATATTAAAATTCTACGAACTTATCAGCCGATACGCCACATACGGGGCATTTGTCAATATCAAGGTCTCCGATTGCCGTAAATCCGCACACAGGACAGATATAAACCTTGTCTATATCTTTATCTTGATTCTTCTCAACGCTGTTTAGGGCATCTTTATACATATCTTCGTGAATTTTTTCAGCCTCTAAAGCGTAGTGAATATACCTTTCGGCTGTTTTTTCACCTTGAAGTTTTGCCACGGCATCATAAGCAGGATACATCTCTGTAACCTCGAAATTTTCTCCGCCCATAGCCTCTTTAAGATTTTCGGCTGTTTTTCCTATAAGTCCCAAAGCCTTTGCGTGGTTCGTTGCGTGTACCTGCTCGGCATAGGCTATAGCTTTGAAAAGTTTTGCGATGCCCTTAAATCCCTCTTTTTCGGCAACATCGCTAAATGCAAGATATTTCATATGAGCCATTGATTCTCCGGCAAACGCCTCTTCCAGCGCCTTTTTTGTCATAGCTTTCATAGTGAACCTCCTTTTTTATACTCTTTGGAATTGTAAAACTATTTTTGAAAAAAATCAAGTTGGCAACGATTTATCGTTTACGGTTTTTGTTTAAGAATGAGAGATTTGATTTAATTCCCACAAACATCCAAACTTACCTGAAATAACATCTTAAAACAAACGACAGTTGTTGTCAAAGCTCAAAAAACAATAGTACTTTACTCGATTTTTGACTTTTTGTGCAGAATATTTGAAAATGCTGCCGATAAATAATAAAATTGTCGAGTTATGAATAAACATTAACAATTCACCGACAAAAAATAGATTAGGAGTGGTTGTGGATCTGTTTGATTCTTTGGAAGGGCAGGGTGCAGGAAGATTTTTAAACGTTTTAATAAACGGGGAAGAAAGTAAAAGCATCAAATTTAAATCGCTCTTTCCGCCTGAAATATACAGCGAGATTATTCTTGTAAGCTATGTTTCATCGTACAAATTTTTCTTTGAAAACACGCGTGGATTTGCAAATGCAACCCTTATTATAGGTGAGGAAGAGAATATTTCAAAATTCCTTTCGTTAAATGTTAAGGAGATAGAGGAGCTTCTAAAAGATGTTAAAGATGTTGAGATAGCAAACAAAATTTTAAAAAAAGAGATAAATTTCAGATATATTGCCGAGGATTTCAGGCTTCACTCCAAAATCTATTTTGCAAAGGGAGAGGGTAAAAAAAGAGTTGCTGTCGGCTCTGCAAACTTCACACACTCCGCATTTAACTCAAACCAATTTGAAGAGCTCCTTGTTTTTGATACAGAACCCTACATAAGCCATTATGAGCAAAGGGTTGAGACATTGCTGAAAAAATCAAAGGATATACTCACACCCGCAATTGTTCAAAAAATAAAAGACACGGTTATAAACTGTACCTCGCTTACTGCCAATAGCATTGAAAATAGCGATATTTCATCATCCGAAATTACATCGTCAAGCATAGAAAACAGCATCATTAAAGCCGATAACGTACAAACAAAGCAGATATCAAACAGTGTTGTAATATCCGATAATGTTTCGTTAAACAACAAACTTGATATTGGGATAATGCTCACGCCAAAAGATAAACAGGAGATTGCATTGGAAAAGTGCCTCGAGGTCGGAGAAAAGATAAGAAATCCTGAAAGTGTGTTTAATAGAGCCGAAGAAGAGATTGAAAGGATTTATGAGCTTGAAGAAGAGATAAAAACAACAAACGAACTGCTCACAAAAATCACAAAAAGCAAAAACAAAAAGCTGGTTTTTAAACCAAAAAGCGATATAAAGAAACTTTCGGAAAATATAAAGGTTTCGGTTGTAAAGACCTCGGATAAAAGCGAAGATTACATAAGAAAAAGAAGGTTTTTTATATTTAAAAACTATAACATTTTAGAAAAAGACGGCGATAAACTTATCCCGTTGACTGATACTTTTCAAGACGAAGATAAAATAGTTGAACAGGCAAAAAGGCTGAGGGCATTTATAAAAAGCTACTCCCTGTTTACCGTAAATAAGGAAAAAACAAACGAAAAAAAGGTCACTGAGGCGATTTTGTTTTCCTTGTTGTCGGTTTTTATATGGCTTATGCGCAGAAAAACAGCCGAGCTGCACGGAAAGGAAAAGCTTGCCGAAATTCCTCTTATGCTTGTTATAGGCGGTCAGGCAAATACCGGAAAGTCAAAGCTGCTGTTTTTTATTAACGAAATGCTCGGCAACAA
>JALVUQ010000032.1 GCA_027035575.1 Desulfurellales bacterium
AAATCATATGTCATTTTTCAATTTCTTCTTCAATTATTTCATAAACATTTGTTTTTTTATTTGCTGGATCAGTTGCATAAGCAAGCATAGGCACATAAATAAGTGTCAAAATCGTTCCTATCAAAAGTCCTCCGATTGCAACGTCTGATAAAGGAGACAATCTTTCAAGTCCGACCGCTTGTTCAAGAGCAATCGGTATCATACCCGCAATTGTTCCGAATGCCGTCATAAATACGGGTCTAAATCTAACCCTGATTGATTGAAGAGCGGCTTCAAAAGGTCTATTGCCCTCAGCTTTAAATTCTTTATAAAAATCAATTAACAATACGGCATTTTTGATAATAATTCCGAATAAAAGTAAAATTCCGACCATACTCGGCATACATGAAGGTTTGTGAGCTATTATCATACCCCATCCTGCTCCTATCATTGAAAGAGGCAAAACAATGATCATGATTAGCGCAAGTCTTAAAGAACGGTAAACAACCATTAATGTTAAAATCAACATTACAATACCAATTGCAATTGATTTAATAAGTCTTCCGAATGCATCGTGCATCTCTTCTATATCACCTACTTGATGATAATTTGTTATTCCATGTTGATGTAAAATTTTATTTGCATCGGCTGTAATTTTACTAACAGGTCTTAGTGATCTGTAACCTTCGACATCTATGGCATACTGCAAATCGTATCTGTCAATTCTATTGTATGTAAAATCGGTTTTTATTTTTGCAAGTTCGTCAAGAGGCACTACTCCTTTTGGAGTATTGATTAATAGCAATTTCAAATTATGGAAATTTCTATCGTAATTTTTATTAAATCTTATTCTTATAATTTGAGGATTCATTGATTCAATACTTGCAATCATACTTGCAGGTTGATCTCTAAGAGCTATTTGGCTCAAAATTCCAAGCGGTGTAATTCCGTAACTTAGGGCTTTGTTTTTATCTATTATTACTCTGGCTTCGAGAAAATCTTTATCCCAACTTGTTTTTATTGTTGTAAGCCCTCTGATGTGATATAGTAATTTTTCTGCTTTATGTGCAAGTTTTGGTAAATTTGAATACGTATCGCTTCTGAATTGAACGTCAAGAGGCGCTTTAATGGTTGAGAGTGCTGTTGCTCCGAAATCAAATACTGCTAATTTTTTAACTCCTTGAAGCTCGGCTAATTTATTTCTAACTTCATTTTCGAGTTGCCATAATGTTTTTTTTCTATGAAACCTGTCAATCGCAATAATTGTCATACCAATGCTATTACCGCTTCCGCCACCTCCAATTGATAAAACACCTTTTTCTGTTCCGATGGCAATTGAATCTCTAACAAGCCAAGGTTGTTTTTTAAGCCATGCTATAAACGGTTTTAGTCTGTTGATTGATTCATCTGCATTAACATTTGAAGAAAATTCCATACTTACTTTCATAATACCGGTATCCATAGGAGGCATTACATCTCTTCCTATTGTAGGCATTACGTTTTTGAGTGTCATAATAAGTGTAAAAACAGCTGTAAACATTATTAAAAATCTTCTAAGAGGCCAAAATTTTCCGTTTGAAAATTTAATTACTCCAAGATACACAGGGATAAGTTTTGCAAATGTGTTTTGGTAAAATTTTTCAAACCAAATTTCAATTTTTATTTTTTTAATTTTGCCATTTTTATATAAATATTTTGCAAGCCATGGAATAAATGTTATTGATAAAAAGTATGAAATTAAGAGTGCAACTATAACTGTTTCCATTAAAGGTCTAAATATTTTTTGTGGAAATCCTCCCGCAAACATTAAAGGAAAAATAATGGCAATTGTGGAAATTGTTCCAGCAAATACCGGTTTTATTACTTCTTTTGTTCCGTTTACAATTGCATTTGGATCTTTTTCTTCAAGATGTCTTTCTATATTTTCAAGCACAACAACCGCATCGTCCGTTAACATTCCAAGAGCCAAAATAATTGCTGTATAAATAACGATATTAAGTCCTTGTCCTGTTAAATAAAGAAATGCAATTGTTCCAAAGAAAACCATTGGAATTGAAAGACCTGCTGCAACAAGAGCTCTTATGTTTCCAAGAAAAACGATAATTACAAGAAGTGTGTATATAATTGCATCACGTAAAGCTTCGAGCATATTTATATTAGCAGTTTCAATTAAATCTCTTTGAGTATCGGAAACTTTGATATCAATATTTGGATATTTTTTTGCAAATTTTTTCATCATTGCTCTTGCCGCATTACTGGTTGCTAAAACGTTTCCACCGGGAGCTCTAAGGACTGAAATGGCAATAGCTCGATGATTGTCTCCGATGTATGCTGTATTATTGGTTTTATAAGCCCATTTTACTTTTGCTATGTCTTTTAATCGAATGTTCGGAGCTATAACAACGTTTTTAAGAGCTTCTATTTCTTTTTTTTCTCCGTAATAATTTAAAGTGAGAAAATTATCTTTTGTTTTGATAAATCCGATAGGTGTATTTTTAATTATTGTTCTGATGGCACCTATTATTTTTGAAAGGGATAGATTGTATTTTTTTAAAGTTTTAGGGTTGATTTTTATCATTATAGCGCTGTTATATCCTCCGAAAATTTCAACATTTCCTATATTTGGATTTGCCAAAAGTTTTGGTTGAATGAAAGAAGTAGCTATTTTTCTGATTTCCGGCAAAGTAATTTTATTATTTTTTGGAGAAAGTGCAAACACATCGACAGGTAAAGTAAAATCTCCCACGATATAAATTGCAGGAATAGCATTTGGCGGGAGTTTGTCTCTGATTCTATTTAAGGCGTTGCTTACATCAACCGCTGCGCCTTGCAATGTTTTTGTATATTTAAATACGACATGAACAATTGAAAAATTAGGGACGTTAGTAGAGCGAATTTCATAAATATTACTTAACGTTCCCATTTCTTTTTCTATTGTTTTGGATACTGTATTTGCTACGACATCGGCGCTTGCGCCCGGAACGGTAGTAAAAATAACTACTTCTGGACGATTTGCATCCGGGAAAAGATTTTTAGGCATTCTTATAAGACCTATAATCCCGAACACAAACATACCCAAAATTATCGCCCAAAGAAAATGGCTCCTTTTAAAGAAAAATTCAAACATCTATAATCCTTTATGTTTATTTGTAATCGGTATATCAGTTATTCGGTGCATTTGTATTTTCTCCGTTTTCCATTTTCAATTCTCAATTTTCACTGGATAACCGGCTTTGATTTTTAATAATAAATCCGGATCCGCCTCAATTATTTCAGGAAGATTGTTTGAAACGACTACACCTTGTTCACCGGTTGCCAAAATATTTATTTTTATAGGTTGACCTTGTTTATTAAATACATAATTTTTGCCGTTTACACTAAGTATTGTATTAAAAGGTATTAAAGTTGCTTTTCCATCAAATGTTACAACATTAATATCAACTTTTTCTCCCGTAACTAAATCAGGGTCTTTCACATCGGCTTTATAAACCGGTATTCCGTTAAAAGTGGAATGTAGAGGTATTAATTTATATGTTTTGTTTTTATAAATTATTTCTTTGTAATTGTCGGCCAATGGTATGAATAAATAGTTTCCGGAATTAGATGCAATTTTTAAGATTGGTTTTCCCGGAAACGCATTATCCCCTTTATTTAAAAATTTGGCACTTACAATTCCGTTAACATTAGATTTTATTACTGCATAATTAAGATTATTTAAAATATCTTTTTTTAAAGCTTTTAGAGAATTTAATTTATTTTCATCGGCTTTTAGTTTTGCCTCTAAACTTGCGATTTTTGCACTTTCAAGATTATATTGTTCAACAGAAGCCATATTTACTTGAAGAAGTTTTTTTGTTCTTTCATGCGTATCTTTTAATGTTCTTAAATTTATAATATCAGCTTCGATAACATTTTTCATTGAATTTATGTTTTCATTTGTTTGTTGTAATTTTGTTTTAAGAGGAGTAGGATCGATTTTAACAACAACTTCGCCTTTTTTAATTTTGCTACCAAGAGGCACAATGTAATTTATTTTGCCCGCAAATTTTGAATTTA
>JALVUQ010000033.1 GCA_027035575.1 Desulfurellales bacterium
ACAATAGAACTTACACAAATCCCGTATGAAGCGGCGGTAAATGCCGATGTTATCTATACCGATGTTTGGGCTTCTATGGGGCAGGAGGAACAAACGCTAAAAAAACACTCTTTGCTGAAACACTACCGGGTAAACAGAGAACTTGTAAAAGACGCCAACAGAGACTATATTTTTATGCACTGCCTCCCAGCTCATAGGGGCGAGGAGGTTGCGGCAGACATCATAGATTCCGAACACTCGGTTGTCTGGGATGAAGCTGAAAACAGAACATACGCTCAACTGGCGGTTATTATGAAATTATTAGGGAGGGATTAAAATGTCCATAAAAAAGGTTGTTTTGGCTTATTCGGGAGGTCTCGACACCTCCGTAATCGTTAAATGGTTAATAGATAACTACGGTTGTGAGGTTATTACCTACACGGCTGATTTGGGGCAAAACGAGGATTTGGAGCCTATTAAAGAAAAAGCGTTAAAGGTCGGAGCCTCAAAAGCCTATGTTGAGGATTTAAGGAAAGAATTCCTCGAAGATTATGTTATGGGTGCGTTCAGGTTCGGAGCTTTGTATGAAAATAAATATCCTCTGGCAACAGCGCTCGGGCGACCGTTAATTACCAAAAAAATGATAGACATAGCCATAAAAGAGGGTGCGGATGCAATAGCACACGGCTCAACAGGAAAAGGCAACGACCAGGTAAGGTTTGACGTATCCGCAGTAGCCCTAAAACCGGATATTAAGGTTATAGCGCCCGTACGGGATTGGGAGTTGGGCTCAAGGGACGAAGAGATTGAGTATGCAAAAAAACACAATATTGATATACCGATAACAAAAGAGAAGCCCTACTCTATCGATAGGAATATTTGGGGCTTATCCGTTGAAGCCGGCCCTTTGGAGGATGCTTATTTTGAACCTACAAAGGATGTTTATTCCTTTACCAAAGACCCCGTAGATGCTCCGAATGAACCGGAATATGTCGAGATAGAGTTCGATAAAGCAAAACCTGTTGCTTTAAACGGACAAAAGATGGATATAGTGAGCCTTGTGGAAAAAGCAAACGAAATAGCCGGAAAACACGGTATCGGCAGGATAGATATGGTCGAAAACAGGCTTGTTGGGATAAAATCGAGAGAGATATACGAAGCACCCGGAGCAACGCTTCTGCTTAGCGCAAAAAGAAGCCTTGACGAACTTATCTTAGACAGGGAAACACTCCATCTAAAAGACCACCTTGCCATTAAGTATGCCGAGCTTGTTTACTACGGATACTGGTTCCACGATGCAAGAGAGGCTCTTGATGCTTTCGGTAAAAAACTGATGGAAAAAGCAACCGGAACGGTCAAGGTTAAGTTATACAAAGGCAGCGCCACCGTTGTTGCAAGAAAATCGCCGTATTCGTTGTACAACAGGCAGCTTGCCACATACGACCCTTCGGATACGTTCAATCATAAGTTCGGTGAAGCATTTTGTTACCTTTGGGGACTGCCTCTTAAGGTCGCAGCAGCCGTAAAACAAGAAAACGATTAACAATTCCCTGCCCCGCAGCCCTATTTTTAGCGGGGCGCATCTTTTCTATGCCAAACGTTGTTTTAAAAACAGACAAAAGTTTGTTCGATATAAAAGATACAACTCTTTTTTTTAACTTAAAATCCGTATTCCTGCATCCGGTTGAGCTCTCAAAAGAGTCTTTTTTTCTAAGGCTTTATCAAAATGGCGACAGAATTATTATTAAACTTGAAAAAGCCACTATGCCGAAAATAACAAACGACCTAAAGTCATACATTATGAATTTTGCCTTGAGGATTAAAGATGAATTAAACGCTGAAATTCTTCATCACAATCTAAACGAAACGTCCAACCCGCCTGATGAGCTGTATGACAGATACGAGATAACAACGGCTATGATAAACAGCGTTGAATATATAAACTCGCTGTGCAGCAACCAAAACCTATCTATGGAGATAGGAATCGGAAGCGGAGAATTCATTACGGATAAAGCAAAAAACAACCCGAAAGAGAGCTTTATAGGAGCAGAAATTCTAAACAGCGACTTCAATGTAGCCGTAAGAAGATTTGACAAAGCAGGTTTGAATAATGTAAAAGCCGTCCGTTACGACGCACGTGCAATTTTAGACAGATTTAAACCTAACTCATTAAAAAACGTCTATTTAAACTTTCCCGAGCCGTGGTTTAAGCATAAAAGAATCAAACATTCGGTTTTAACGGCAAAAACGGCTGTTGAAATAGAAAAAATCTTATCAAAAAACGGAACATTCAACATTATTACAGACAACAGACCTTTCGCCATATCAGCCGCAACTATAATAGAAAGCTCAACATCCTTGAAAAAAACGGATAAACACTCCATACGCATAACCGATGAAAACATAAAAACAAAATACGAGAAGAAGTGGATAAAATATGAAAGAACAATATACAAACTGCAATATGTCAAAGAAAATGAGACAGAATATAAAACCCTGACAAAGTTCGGCTTTCCGATTAAGATAGAGTTAAAAAACAGAATAACAAATGACTATGTGTTAAAGATTCTAAACCTCTATTCAAACCCGAAAAAAGATGAGAAAATTATTGAGATGGCTGTGGGGTATGCCAAAAATCCGCAGCATATTTTTTTGGGCTTAAAAAAAGGGCTGTTATACCTTCTGCCTCAAAGCAATTTCGTAATAAACAGCGACTTTGTAAAAGCAATATCTCTATCTTTACAGCAAGACAAATAAAAATGCTTGACGTTTATTTCATATAATCTTCTCTTGGCGGAGAGAAAACCTCTACGGCAACCGAGTCCTCCAAGGCTTTTGCCGAATGCTCAACGTTTTCTTCGATGCACCAGCTATCGCCCTCTTCAACTTCATACTCCTTGTCTTCAACCTTCAGAATCATTTTGCCTTTAATCAGGTAACCGATTTGCTCGTTAGGGTGTTTGTGTGTCGGTACAACGCTTCCTTTTTCCAATAAGAATTCGGACATTAAGGTTTTTTCTCCGTATGCAAGCGTTTTTTGGTTTACACCTTCGGCGAGAGTTTTGTACTTTCCATCCGAACGTTTGACAAACATAAATAAACCTCCTAAATTAAGCTTACCAGCAGCACAATATTAAGAATCGTTATGACGGCAGCTATTGAATACAAAACAATTTGAGAAAACAGAGAATTTTTATACTCACCCATAACCCTATAAGATGAGGTCAGTTTAATTTGCAAAAATACCGTAAACGGCAGTTGGATACTTAAAATCATCTGAGAAATGATAAGCCCGTAAAAAGGATTGGATACGAAAAAAATCGCAATCAAAGCGACAAAAAACGAGATGAATATTCCGAGCCTTGTGTGATTATCCCTAATATCATAAGGCTCCTTAAACATACCGGCAAAAATTGTGCCCGCTGCCATTCCCGATGTTATTGTTGATGCAATGCCGCTAAAAAGAAGAGCAGCTGCAAAAACAACGGTTGCATTTTTGCCCAAAAGAGGACTTAAAAGATTTCCGGCTTGACTCAATTTTGTTATAGACGTTCCGGCTTTAAAAAAGGCTGCCGCAGCAAGAAGAATCATAGCGCTGTTTATAGCCCATCCCACAACCATAGAAAAAATCGTATCCAAAAACTCAAATTTAAGCTGCTTTTTTATTAGCTTTTTATCCTCTCTGTTCCACTGCCTGCTTTGTATGATTTCAGAATGCAGAAACAGGTTGTGCGGCATAACAACGGCTCCGAGCACACTCATTATTATAACCATAGAACCTTGAGGAACGGATGGTACAACCCAGGAAACTGCCGCCCTATGCCAATTAACATCGACCAAAAAAAGCTCATAAATAAACGAAAGCCCGATGATTGACACAAAGGCTATAATCCACTTTTCTATTAACCTGTATGAGTTTGTATAAAGCATAAAGCCCGTGAATAAAAAAACAAAGATTGCCGCAATTTTTATAGGTATATCAAAGAGCATATTCAGAGCTATTGCCCCTCCGAGAATCTCAGCCAGAGAGGTAGAAACAGAGGCAAACATCGCAGACCACAAAAAAAGGTTGGCGTAAATGGGTTTTAAATATGTCGCCGTTGCCTCGGATAAACACAGTCCGGTAGCTATGCCGAGATGCGCCACATTGTGCTGGAGAATTATCAGCATAATGGTGGATAGGCTTACCATCCACAAAAGCGCATAACCGTAGTCTGTCCCTGCTGCCAGATTGGATGCCCAGTTTCCGGGGTCTATAAACCCGACCGTAACCAAAAACCCGGGTCCTATAAACTTCAAGATTTCAAGCGCCCCGAATCTGGGTTTATAAGAACCGTCGATGTTTTTCAAAAACTTCAACATATCTGAAGTATACCGCCCTCCGCTTGTCAAGACAATTTTTTCTAATTTCTTATTCCCTCCTTTCCGTCAAATAAAATTCAGCGCTCTTTACTATGCAGCATCCGTTTTATTTAATTTTTGGGTGTATATTTTCATAGGGGGTTTATACCCTATGGATGAATGCAATCTTTTCCAATTATATGTCTTCATATAATTGGAAATCCCAATTATTGCATCTTTTGGGGTTTCATACCTGCTTGGATAAACATTTTCCTGCTTTAGGCTTCTCCAGAATCTTTCCATATATATATTATCAAAGCATCTGCCTTTTGCATCCATTGAGATTGAGATATTGTGCTTTTTTAGAAGCTCTGTTGTTCTGTTTGCCGTATATTGGCTGCCCTGATCTGAATTGAATATATCAGGTGATTTGTATTTTTCCAAAGCTTCTTTAATTGTATCTGCAACAAGACTATCATCCATTGATGAAGATAGTTTATGTGATAAAACAGCTCTTGTTTTTAAATCCATAACAACACACAGATATGAAAAACCTCTGCTTAATCTAATGTATGTGATATCGGATACCCATATCTGATTGGGTTTTTCTATATCTATGTTTTTCAATAGATAGGGATATGTTCTGTTGTTTTCATCAAGTATTGATGTAAAGATTTTCTTTCTCTTGGAATAAAGGGCTTTAATATTGAGAAGTTTCATAAATCTTGTTATTTTTCGTTTACCGGCATTAAAACCTTTTTGTCTCAGTTCGTGATACATACGTCTGTATCCGTAATAGGGCTGATCTGTATAGATTTCATCTATGGTATTCATTATATCTATGTCCATTTTAGAAAGAGGACGTCCCTTTTTGGTGTAATAAAGCGTTGCACGGTTTATATCAAGAAGCTCGCACTGCCTGGTGATTGAAAGTCTGCCGCAGCTTGGGCAGGATAAGGATTTATTGAGCTTGGACTTTAACCAGGCTTTTTCTCTTATTCTGCTCCAAGCTATTCATATCCCACAAAAATACATTTTTGTGGGAACCCTGTGTTAATTTTTTTAATACCCAATCCCTCTCTAAAAGTAGTTTGTCCCAATGCTTTGGATAAAGCATCAATCTGGGATTCTTTTTCTTTTATCTCTTCTTTGTATTTTTTTATGGGAACAGCATTCTCAAACCAAGCCGAGCTGATGCTCGGCATCGGCTCTGGTGCCAATGAGGCATTTTCCAAGAACTGTTTTTTCCACTGCTGGATTGATTTTGGCAGTATATCATACTTGGATGCAAGCTCATTTATTGTTGTATTACCCTCTAAAAGCTCCAAGACTACTTTTGTTTTAAACTCAGGTGAGAAAATTCTTAAGCTTCTGACTCATAAAACCTGCCTCCTGTAAGTTAGTTTATCATATGTACTAACTTGGTGTATACAGGATTGTAGCAGGACCAAATTATGGATTGACGGGAGTAACACAAAAGGTGTGTAAGGGTGAAAAAAATACAGACAAGGGAGGCAGCCATATAATATAAAACTTTACAAATATATTGGGATGTAGTATAAGTTGAATGGGATAAAATTTAGTCTATAAAAGGACTTAAAATATGATAAAATGTTTAAGATGTGGTTATGATAATGTTGATGGTTCGATATATTGCAACAAATGTGGTTCAAAGTTTAACCACCAAGAAAAAAGAAAAATATTGCTTGTAGAACCCATAGCTACAACAAATTTCTTTCTAACAAAAACACTGAAAAACAAAGGATTTGAGGTAAAAAGCTTAAGAAGTCCGAATTTTGTGTTTGATGAACTCTCAAACAACAACTACACCACATTTATAATCGACATAGACCTGTTTGAGCGCTCAAATTTAGATTTTTTAAAAACATTAAGAAAACTTCATCCGAAACAATATACGGTAATTATAACCCCGTCTGTTACAAAAGACGATTTAAAACTGCTAAAATCTTTAAAATTTTCGACGATATTGATAAAGCCTGTTAAAACCGAAACCATACTAAGCCATATCGACAAGCTGCAAGGCAAAGCAGAGCTTCCTGAGAGTTTTAAGTATCCTCTCTATAACGAAAACACTATTGAAGAGGCAGTTTCCAAGCATATAAAGGCAAACGACATAACATATATTTTGGAATTTGTTATTAAAGATTTTACAAAACAAAACATTGAATCCCAGCTCTATTTATCGATGCTTGATAAAATATTTGCTTCTTTGAAGAGGTCGGATGAGCTTATACTGCTGGAAAACGTAGGAATACTCATAATACCCACCCAAGAGATGAACGATAAAGGCGCAAACACCCTTAAAAACAAGGTTAAAAAACTCATAAAAAAAGAGCTCTTTAAAAACGCCGGATTATTCAAGTATCCTCAGGGGAATTTGAGCCTTTCTGAGCTTTGCGGTATGATTATAAAAGAGGATTTTGCCGAACTTCACAAAAAAGATATAAAAATTAACAAAGAAGCCGAGAGCGCGGATATTGATAAGATTCCAGAAGATGAATTGTTTAAAGACAGACACCTTGTTTTTAGTGCTCTAAACCATATGGATGACAGCTATGTGGCGCTCTTGTATCTCGATGAAAAAATGAAAAAGATAGTAGCTCCGTTCATAACAATATCTCAAGCCGCTCTTATTAAAAATACGGATAAGGAATCCGATATTGAAGAGGCAAAAAAGGTATTTTTAGAAACGCTCGCAGACATATACAAACAAAACAAAAGCCTTTCAAAAGACGATATAGAAGAAAGAATACACTCTAATATTTCTTTAATGACGCTTCCGGAAATCCAAAACAATATAATAATGCTTATAAACGAAGAGGCGTCTTTTAAGAGAATTGTATCGGAGTTGCAGAAGGATGCTGCAATATCAAGCAAAGTATTAAAGTTGGTAAATTCGGCATTTTTCGGATTTTCAAGACAAATAAAGAATTTGGAAAGAGCCGCTGCAATCCTTGGAACAGAGGAAATCTTAGGACTTTCTTTAAGCATATCATATATAAACTCCTTCAATGCAAATATGGCGTTTGTTAAAAAACTCTGGAGAGAAAACATAGCCGTAATGTCGATAATAAGATTTATAGAAAACGAATACAAACTGTCCACATCTTCGGTAACACCCTCTATTTTAAGCAGTATCGGCAAGGTATTTTTTGCAGAATACTTCCCTGAGCTTTACATAAACACAATTAAAGAAGCCCAAAAAAGCGGTAAAATATACGATGCCGTTGAGTTAAAGTATTTTTCCATACCGCATACGAGAGTTGGCGGAGAAATAATAGATATGTGGAGACTGCCGGAAAAAATCAAGGTATCTGCTATGTATCATACATACCCTTCTGCTTTTTCAAAGCTAAACACATCACTGCACCTTATTCATACGGCAAAATACATAGCGGGGGCTTTGGGGTACAGCACAACACCTCAACCGATTGACAATATGAGCTACTACACCTATACTATGTTGTTGAAAAAACACGGCGTAGATGTTAAGAAGGTATGTGCGGAAGATGAAGAGAAATTAAGGGACTACATAGAAGAAATGATGTTTCTGCTTGTATGAAGAAAGTTGATTTATACACCTCCATACTAAAAAAGCTCTCCTCTCAAAAAGAGCAAAATATTGTCAGTTTGTCTTTCTTAAATGAGATAATTTACTACACTACAAGAACAGACGACACAGATACCTTTATAAAAAAAATAGTGGATGTAATCTCCAAATATCTCGGAAACTCCGCAATATACCTTTTAAAAAATAAAGCCCTACACAAAAAATATTCCACACTCAATAAACTGCCTGATGTTATGGAGGTAGGCAATTACAATGAATTTATTGAGATTTTATTAAAGAAAAGCTCCCGTGAACTGAATATAAAACAGGCAGAGGCATATCAAGATGTTAAACCATATGTTACTTTTCATAAGAAGTTATCCGTTTTGCCTTTGAGCATCAAAAATGAAAATCAACCCATAGGAATATTAATGATAGATGTTGATTTGAATGAAATAGAACTTACAAAACTACAGGCACTAAACACGGCAATGGTATTAATATCCAACTCAATAATCTACTCGTTATTGATTAAAAGCGACAGGTCTATAGAAAGAAAGGTTTTAAAGCTGATTCTTAAAATAATGATGTTTGACGATTTGCCAACATACAGGCATGCTTTAAGGGTCGAAAAATACTCCTTGGAGCTTGCAAAACTGCTCTCTCTACCAAAAGACAAGATTAAAAGGTTGAGATTGTCCTCACTTCTACACGATTTGGGTAAAATAACAATACCGTATCAGCTACTTCACAAAGAAGGTAAGCTAACCGAAAAAGAATTTGAAATAATCAAGCAGCACACGGTTGTTGGTTACAGACTCCTTAAAGATATTCACTTTTTTAAAGACTCTCTATCCGACATTTTAAGCCACCATGAAAAAATAGACGGAAGCGGCTATCCGAACAAAATCAAAACCCTCGATACGGTCACACAAATCCTTGCCGTTGCGGACATTATTGATGCAATAGCCTCCACAAGGTCGTACAAAGACGACAAGATTCATTCATACATAACAAAAGAGCTTGAAAATTTAAAGGGTAAATATGATGATAATATAATAGAAGCGGCAATAAATTTCATCAACTCAAACAGATTTTTAATCCTAAAGAAACGGCTTAAAATGTTAGAAGCTAAAAAAACAGACCCCGCATCAACCTCTGTAGGTTCCCTCCAAGAAAAAATACATCAACTAAAAGCTGAAAACCAAAATCTGTCAAAACAGGTTGAACTTTACAAAAAACTGCTTGAAAAATCACACAAAACAATTGAAGAGATAACCAACAAAACAAAAACAATCTCTAAAGACTCCGAGATATATAAAGCCATAATAAAAAATATATTTGATTCCATAAAGCCTGTGTCTATCGTTTTTATCAAGCTGCAAAAGGATACGCTCAATATTGTCAGAGTAAAAGGTGAGCCCATAAATCTTGAAAACAGCATACAACTTCTCTCGAATAAAAAACTTTTTTCCGCAATCAGCTCAAACGAAATATTCATTTCTCGTAAGATGGTCGTATTCCCTTTATTTGAAAAAGAAGCAGCCTGTGCATTTTTATCTAAAGACAGTCTCACAGATGAAGAAATTGTTAAAAACTTGAGTCTTTCCTTGAAAAAAATCGTTAAATCAAGAACTTCAGAATAAAAAGTGATAAAACTGTTTGTAGAGAGTCTCGGCTGCCCCAAAAATACCGTGGATACTGAGTTAATGATAGGGTACTTAAAGTATTCAGCAGATGTTAAGCTCACAGATGACATAAGGAAAGCCGATGTAATTTTGATAAATACCTGCGGCTTCATAACCCCGGCAAAAGAAGAATCCGTTGATGAAATACTGAATGCCGTTGAAATAAAAAAGCTCCACAAAGATAAAAAGATAATAGTATCCGGGTGTTTATACGAAAGATATAAAGAAGAACTCAAAAAAGAGCTGCCGGAAGTCGATAACTTTATAGGTGTTTACGAACTGGAAACAATCACACAAAAGGTGCTTAACAAACCTTTTTCTCACCCCTACCCATATACTTTAAGAGAAATAATTACGCCTGCACACATAGGATATTTAAAGATTGCCGAAGGTTGTTCCAACGGCTGTTCTTTTTGTTCCATACCTCTTATAAAAGGCGGGTTTAAAAGCAAAAAAGAGGATGACATAATCAAAGAGGCTGAGTTTTTAAGCAAAAAAGGAGTCAAAGAGTTATACCTAATAGCCCAAGACACAACGGCATATATGCTTGAAAAAGGTGAAAAAAACTCTCTTGTAAAACTGCTTAAGAAACTCGAAAGCATTGAGGGCTTGGAATGGATTAGAATTATGTACACCTACCCCACATATATAACAGAAGAACTGATTGATTTTATTCAATCCTCAAACAGAGTGTTGAAGTATATCGATGTTCCTCTTCAACATATAAGCGACAGGGTGTTAAAGTCTATGAACAGAAAGTATTCAAAAAAAGAGGCTGTTGAGCTTATTGAAAAACTTAAAAAAAATGGCGTAACCATTCGTTCTACGTTTATAGTGGGATATCCCGACGAAACAAAAGAGGACTTTGATGAGTTGTGCAATTTTTTGGAAGAATACGAACTTGATTGGGCAGGTTTTTTCAAATATTATAGTGAAGAAAATACGCCGGCATTCAGGCTGAAAGATATGGATGAAAAAATAAAAGATGAGAGGCTTAACGAGATAGAGGAAATTCAACGAGAGATATACGAAAAGAAGCATAAAGATTTAATAGGCAGGGAAGTTGAGCTGATAATAGATGGAAAGTCCCAAGAGATGCCCGGTTTTTTAGAGGCAAGAATGAAAAGAAGCGCTTATGAGATAGACGGCATCGTATTTATACCGGAGCCGGGATTAAAAATAGGAACGATAATAAAGGCTAAGATAAAACAAACGATTAACACAACCGATCTTATAGCCGAAGCCACTTAAAACTTGACTTTTTTTACCTAATCGGGCATCTTTTATGCGGCTTTGTAAGCTAATTTTGTAAAAAGGTGAATTGATGAATCCACAGTTGTTTTTAATGGTTATACCGTTTTTGCTGGCGGTTGTGATACACGAGGTTTCCCACGGATACGTTGCATACAAACTGGGAGATAATACGGCTAAATTTATGGGAAGGTTAACTCTAAATCCCATAGCTCATATTGATATTTTCGGAACGGTTATCCTCCCTGCGATACTGTTGTTAGCCCACTCGCCGATTCTGTTTGGCTGGGCAAAACCCGTTCCTGTTAATTTCTTCAATTTAAGAAACCCAAAAAGAGACTCCGCATACGTGGCTTTGGCAGGACCGGCTTCCAATATAATAATGGCGGTAGGTTTTGCAATTATTTATCACATATTTACATTCATATCCATACCGTATATTCAGCAGCCTATGCTTTTAACCTGTATCTACGGTGTACAGCTAAATCTCATATTTGCATTTTTCAACCTTATACCCATTCTTCCTCTGGACGGTGGGAGAATATTGGCTGCGTTTATGCCGCCGAAGATGGCATATAGCTTCTCAAAAATCGAACCATACGGTATGTACATAGTCATAGCTTTGATATTTTTGGGCGTCTTTAATGTGATATACTACCTTCTTGTTATGCCGTTAACCAACCTGTTATTGTGAGGAATAAAAATGAAAAAAACAATTTTAAGCGGAATGAGACCAACCGGAAATCTTCATCTTGGCAATCTTTACGGTGCCTTATCGAACTGGATTGAACTGCAGAAGGAGGACTATAATCGATTCTATTTTGTTGCGGATTGGCACGCACTTACAACCGGATTTAAAGATTCAAAAGAGATACCCGATAACTCCATAGAAATGGTTGCCGATTGGCTGTCTTTCGGGCTTGATGAGAAAAAAAGCACTCTTTTTGTTCAATCTCTGGTTAAGGAGCACGCAGAACTTTTTCTGCTTCTGTCGATGGCTACGCCCGTCGGATGGCTTGAGCGCGTTCCCTCATACAAAGACCAAATTGCTCAACTTGGAAAAGACAAAACGTCCAACTACGGCTTTTTGGGGTATCCTGTTTTAATGGCTGTGGATATTATTATATACAAGGCACATTTGGTTCCCGTGGGAATTGACCAGGTTGCACACCTTGAGTTTACCAGAGAGATTGTCAGACATTTCAATTCAAGTGTTGGCAAAGATATATTTATAGAGCCGCAGCCGCTGCTTACGCAATCTGCAAAAATACTCGGACTTGACGGTAGGAAGATGAGCAAATCTTACGGAAACGCCATTTATCTGTCAGACACCAAAGAGGAAACCGAGAAAAAACTAAAGGTTATGTTTACCGACCCAAGAAGGAAAAGACGAACAGACCCGGGCGTTGCCGAAGAGTGCGGTATTTTTATGCTCCACAAAATATTTACGGAAAAAAACAGGCAGGATGAGATAAAACACGCCTGCTCAAAGGCTGAAATAGGTTGTGTGGAGTGTAAAAAACTTTTAAGTAAAAACCTGAATGACGCCCTTGAGCCTATACGTCAAAAAAGGCAAGAACTCATAAACAAAAAAGACGATATCAGGGATATTCTATCGGAAGGAAGCAAAAAAGCTTCAAAATATGCAAAAAATACACTCGAAGAGGTAAGAGATGCTATTTTTTCAAGTAAAAGAATCGTATGAAAAGAAAAAGGAGTGCTTTAGGGATAAAGTAACCGGCTTAAACAACAGTGTCGGACTGTTGTATCTTATGGAAAACCTGCACAATCAGTTTGAAAGGTATGAGGAAAATTGGAGCTTTATGGTTTTTAGTTGTGATGTAAATGAAAATGTCAGTACAAGCTGCTCCAATGTAACGCAAAAAGAGGTTAATGTGGCAATATCCGACGTGTTAAAAAATATATGCAGAACAAGCGACATTATTGCTTTTTGTGAAGACGACAAATTTTGCATTCTAACAAGGGTTTTTGAAGGTGACGATACGGTAGAATTTGCAAATAAAATTTTAAGAAACCTGAAAAATATAAACTTCAAAGATTGCCTTTTGAATATAAATGCGAAATTCGGCATAACATTTTCAAAAAACGGCGATACAATAGAAAATTTTGTCTCAAGAGCGCAAAACGCCCTTCAAAAGGCTATTGAGACAGAAGAAAATATAGTATTGGGCGTTTAGAAGCAAATAACTCTAACACAAACAAATATTTTTAAGACAGCATATAGTCCAAATGTTCGAAAAAACCGGGGTATGATGTTTTAATCGACTGAGTGTCGTCAATATCAAGATTAACATCAGCCAAAGCGCTTAATATAATAAAGCTCATAGCTATGCGATGGTCTTTGTATGTTCTTATGGCTGCTGGCTTTATTTTTATATTTTTATTGCCGTATATCTTAAATCCGTCTTCAAACTCTTCCGTTTTAACACCCACTCTGCTTAGATTTTCGCATATTGCCCTAATCCTGTCGCTCTCTTTTTTCCTCAACTCAGAGGCATCTTTTACGACACTCACTCCGTCACAATAGGCTGCCAAAACGGAGAGAATCGGTATTTCATCTATAAGAGAGGGAAGATTCTTTTTATCAATAACAAACGGTTTCAACAAACTTGTTGATTTAACAAGCAAATCACCGAACGGTTCGTTGTTTTTAACCGTACGGTTCATAACCTCATAATTAACATTGCACTTTGAAAGTATATCCAGAATGCCGATTCTTGTTTTATTCAAACCCACATCCTTCAGAACAAGCTCGAAATCTCCTTTCAAAGCGGCATAAACAATAAAAAAAGCGCTTGAGGAGATATCTGCCGGAATATCTATTTTGCAATCTCCGAAAGGCTCTCTTTCCTTCCCAAGACTAACCAAATTTTCAGACTCCTTTACATCCACACCAAGAAATTTAAGCATATTTTCCGTATGGTTTCTCGATTTGCCAGGCTCTTCTATGCTAACATCCTCATCAGAATATAAACCGGCAAGCAAAACGGATGATTTAACCTGAGCGCTTGCTATATTTTGTTTATGATAAATGCCGTTCAAATTGTTTCTTCCCTTTATTGCAAGCGGAGCATAACCGCCTTTTCTATATAAAATCTCTGCCCCCATCCTGCTTAGAGGCTCTGCTATCCTCATCATTGGTCTGCTTCTCAAAGACTCATCCCCGCTTAGAACCGACAGAAAATCAAAACCCGAAAGAATGCCGGTTAACAGTCTCATTCCCGTCCCTGAATTACCCATATTTATTACATCGTCAGGCTCTTTCAAGCCGTATTTTCCATTGGGAGAAACTATAACATCAAGCCCTTTTGTCTTAATATCCACACCCAATTTCAAAAATGCTTTTATGGTATTTAAGGTATCTTCGGCAAAAAGAAAGTTTTTTACAACAATCCTCTTTTTGGAAATTGCCGAAAGCATAACAGCTCTGTGTGAAATAGATTTATCGCTTGCGCTCCTGAGAATTTTTATTTTAGCCATACACTATCTCCTTTTACAATAAGTTCGTCATCTTTCTGATAATATACAAAGCTTGCACCCGAAAAAGAAGAACGTAGCGTTTTTCCTTTAAAAGAATCTCTGCTTTTTGCTATCTTTTTTGCATCATCCCAATAGACAGACTTTCCGTAGATTCTCAAATTCTTTCTCTTTAAAAACACGTTTCCTGTTGCATACACATTGTTGTTCGTATAAATCAAAGCCTTATCGGCTCTTATATAAATATCGGGTTTTTTATCTTCAAAATACCAAAGTTGTGCATTCTTCAAAACAACAACCCCGTTTTTTTTCTTAACCATCGAATCGGCTGTTAATCTGTACTTTTTCTTGCCATCATAGGATATTTTCCATATATCAACGGCATTTGCCTGTGCTTTGTTTTCAACTTTAACTATCTGCTTTTCAACGGAGGTTTGCTTATCGACTATATCGATAAAAATCAAAGAGAGAATAAAAAAGAACAGCAGTAAGACGGCATAACCCGCTATCTTAGTCCATTTCTTAAATGTCAACATACTTATCTATCAGAAGATATTTTTCAAGAACACCGTCCCACAAATTCAGGCGTTTCAAAATCAACTCCATTATGTCTCTAACGGCCCCCCTTCCGCCGTTAAATTCAGATACATAGTCGGCAACCTTTTTCACATCACCGACTGCATCGTTGGGGCACGCTGAAAATCCGCTTACAATCATAGGAGGAATATCTATTAAATCGTCACCGATGTAGGCTATATTGTTATACTCAAGTGAGTATCTGTCTTTTATCTTTTTTAAAGCCTCAATTTTTCTGTGTTCGTTTTGGTATAAATCCTCTATTTTCAGCTGCTTGGCTCTTTGGTATGTAGTCTCGCTATATCTTCCAGAAATCCACGCAATTTTTAAGCCCGCTTCAAGGGCTATATGTATTATATGACCGTCTTTAACGTCAAAAAATTTGTACTCCGTCCCATTATCATCAAGAACTATTCTTCCGTCTGTCAATACTCCGTCAACATCCATCACAACTATTTTTATATCGTTCATATATTTCCCTACAAAACACCGGCTTTTAAGATGTCGTGCAGATGTATGATTCCCTCTACCTTTTCATTCTCATCAAGCACAACAAGGCTTGTAATCGAATATCTTTCCATAATGTTGGCAGCTTTGGCAGCCAAAGCATCTTTATCTATCCTTTTCGGGTTTTTTGTCATTATTTCAAAAGCCTTCATAGTAAAAAGAGAAGATTTGTATCTCTCTACGGCTCTTCTCAAATCTCCGTCCGTTATAACACCGAGAGGCTTATTATCTTCGGCAACAATAGCCGTTCCGAGCCTTTTTGAAGATATCTCATAAAGCACATCGTTAAAAGAGCTCTCAGGTGACACAATTGGTATTTCATCGCCTTTATGCATAAGGTCTTTAACTTTAACAAACAGTTTCTTTCCAATCGCTCCGCCCGGATGGAGCATTGCAAAATCCTTATCGCGAAACTCGTTTTTAACTATCAATCCGGCTGCCAAGGCATCGCCTATAACCAAAGAAACGGTAGTCGATGACGTAGGCACAAGCGGAATAGGAGAAGCTTCTTTTTTTACATAGGCATCTAAAACAACGTCGCTTCGTTTTGCAAGTTCTGATTCCTTATCGCCCACTATCGATATAATCGGCACGCCGAATCTCTTTAAAAGCGGTAACAAAAACAAAATTTCCTCCGTTTTGCCGGAATTGGATATTAAAAGTGCAGCATCGTCTTTTGTAATCATACCCAAATCACCGTGTATGGCATCCGTCGGATGAACAAAGAATGAAGGAACGCCTATGCTCGACATAGTGGAGGCAATCTTTTTTGCAATTAAGCCTGATTTTCCCACACCTGAACAAATAAGCCTGCCTTTACAGGAGTGTATAAGTTCAACAGCTTCAACAAAACGCTCATCCACCCTCTCAAGCAGATTTTCAAGCGCTTCCTTTTCTATTTTAACTGCTTCTTTTATAGTTGACAGCACATTATTTGACATTTTTCTTTCTCACAATCTCAATAAGCTCTCTTTTCAACCTGTCATTAAAGGGCTTGGCTTTGAACGCCCTGGCAAAGTGGTCTATGGCTTTATCGTAATCCCCTAATTTCTCGTAAACCTTTGCAAGAATAAAATCCGCATCATAAACATCACCGTCATCGCCCAAACTGTTGAACTTATCCTTACCCTCAAGATGGGCATTTGTGTTAACATCCCTGCCGTAAGCCGAAAGTATATCCTGTATGTAGTCGGCTATCGTACTGCTGTAAAATTCGCTGTTTTGATAGTTGTTGAGCATTGCCTCTATTACCTCTTTTTGTTCCTGCGGTGAAAATATGTATATGCTGAACATATCTTTGGCTTCCATAATGCCGTCTCTCATAGCGTCTATACACATAACTCCGAATCTTGCAATATCGTTTTTTGCATCCTTTGTTAAAACAATTGTAAAATACATATCGGCTTTATCAAACTTGTTGTTCAAAAAGCTCTCTATGCCGTACTGCAATATTTCGTCTATATCTTTTATATCCATATCCTAAACTCCTTATCCTCGGCTTTATAGTCCGTTTCTTCAACCTCCACGCTTTTGACAACCGACGCTGCCGGTCCTTTTTTTGCGGCATTTATCATAACGGTAATTATATTATCCGGGGCGCAGACAACCATCTCTACGCTGCCGTCCTCACAGTTTTTTACGTAGCCGCTAACGCCAAGCTCCGTTGCAAGCCTCTTTGCCCAAGCCCTGTATCCGACGCCCTGCACAACACCTTTAACTTTTATTTTTCTGCAGCGCATAAAGCCTCTCTGTTTACCACGAATTCAGGGCATCTGTTTTGATAGGCGGATATTACGTTATTTGCCACAATATCAGCCATTTTTTCACGGGTTTTTATTGTAGCGGAACCTATATGAGGAAGCAAAACACAGTTGTCAAACTCCAACAGCCTTTTATCAAAATCGGGTTCGTTTTCATAAACATCAAGCCCGCAAGCGAATAATTTCCCGCTTCTTAGAGTATCTATCAAAGCGTCTGTATCAACCACCTCACCTCTTGCAATATTAACAAAAACAACATCGCTCTTCATCAAATCGAACTCTCTTTTTGAGATAAGGTGTTTACTCTCGTTATTCAAAGGCGTAGTCAAAATTATAACATCGCTTGTTTTAAGCAACTCGTCAAGCTCTATTTTTCCGGTATCAACAATCAGTTCCTTGTCCGATATACTTCTGTTGTAGTAAACAACGTCCATATTGAAACCGAAACGAGCCATCCTTGCAACGGAGGAGCCTATTCTTCCCATACCTATAATTCCGATTCTTGCATTATAGAGCTCTTTACCCAACATCAACGTCGGCGCAAAGCCCGTAAATTTCCCCTCTCTTGTAAAGCTGTCCGAATTAACTATTCTCCTTGCGCAAGCCATAATTAAAGCCCAACCGAGTTCAGCGGTGCTTTGTGTTAAAACACCGGGTGTATTTGTAAAAAAGATGCCTTTTTTTGTGGCATACTCTATATCAACATTGTTAATTCCAACACCGTAATTAGCTATTATCTTTAATTTTTTCGCCCTATCAATTACCTCTTTGTCTATTTTATCCGAAACCATAGGAATAACGGCAAAAACATCCTCTATTTTTTCAATTAACTCCTCTTTTGTCATATTCCTATCGTACGGGTTTACATAGACCTCAAACTCTCTTTTTAGCATATCAAGTCCGTTTTTTGGTATATCTCTCGTCACCAAAACCTTATCCATAATCGACTCCCTCTCTTTTCAAACCTTCCTGTCAATGTTCGCTCCGATTATTTTAGGCAATTTACATCGAATATCAAGTATATTGCAGACGGTAGCATAGTCCTGATACCACCTTTTTTTTGTTTTTTTATTGTATATCTCAACAAGCCACCTATCATTCTCTTTTATTAAATTTAACGAAAATTTGTCTTGGTCAAGTTTGAAACGGTTAAAAAAATCTTCTTTAAACTTATCTCTCTTTCGTTTCTCTTCTTTTTCACGCTCTTTCTTTTTCTTATTCCTTAAACTGACAAACGGCGGAAGGATGCTTATTTCAGGGGATTTTCTAACACTATTTACCTTGTAAATCCCAAAATCATCATCGGGCATATCAAAAACGGACAGTTTTTTGACGCATACCGTTCCCCTTTGCTGTTATTTCTTTACATTCTCGGAAAAATACCTCAAAAATTTACCTATATATTTCGGAATTTCCTTTCTTTCGACTATAACATCTATAAATCCCTTTTCAAGCAAGAATTCAGACCTTTGAAAGCCCTCCGGCAGTCCCTTACCTATTGTCTGTTCTATAACTCTCGGACCTGCAAATCCGATTAAGGCATTCGGCTCTGCCAATATTACATCACCAAGCATAGAAAAACTCGCAGCAACTCCGCCTGTTGTAGGGTCTGTCAAAACCGATATATACGGCAGACCTTTTTTGGCAAGCATACTCAAAGCAGCAGACGCCCTCTCCATCTGCATTAAAGACAAAATACCCTCCTGCATCCTCGCTCCACCTGAGGAGCTTATGATAACAAGACCGACCTTCAGTTTAATAGCCTTTTCTATGGCTCTTATTATTTTCTCACCGGTGGCATATCCCATAGAACCGCCCAAAAAAGCAAAATCCATAACACTTAACACGCACGGCTGCGAGTCTATCTCACAAACACCGTTTACAACAGCCTCTTTGTTGCCGGTTTTTGCCTCGGCATCTTTCAGCCTCTCCTTATACGGTTTGAGGTCTGAAAATTCCAACGGGTCTTTTGTTGTTATCTTTTTATCAAACTCTTTAAACGTTCCCTCATCGGCTGTTATCTTAATTCTGTTTCTTGCCGATATTCTGAAATAGTTAGAGCATTTTGGACATATCCAGTAGTTCTGCTCAAGCTCCTCAACATAAAACGTTTCGTTGCAGCTTTTACACTTAATCCACTTATTCTCCTCTTTTTTCTTTTTTCTAAATATAGACATACTCTTCTCCTTTAAAAAACCTCTTTGCCCTTGTAAAGCGTTTTAACAATCAAACCTGTCAATTTCTTATTATGATAAGGCGTGTTTTTACCCTTTGATACAAACTTAAATCTATCCACAACCCACTCTTTATCCTTATCTATCAAAATCAAATTTGCAAACTTTCCCTCCTCAAGGCTTCCGGCATCGAGGTTAAACGTCTGTGCCGGAGCGTAGCTCATTAACCTTATAGCCTCATAAAGGCTAATGATACCCTGTTTGACAAGATATGTATTTGCTGCGGCAAATGCCGTTTCAAAACCGCTTATTCCAAAAGCCGCCTTTTGCATTGTGCATCTTTTTGCATCCTCTTCATGGGGAGCGTGGTCTGTTGCAATTGCATCAACAATTCCGCTTGCTATTGCGGTTTTAATAGCTTCAACATCAGATTCGCTTCTTAGAGGCGGATTGACTTTCGCAAATGTGTTGTAGTTGTCTATTTCGTTATCCGTAAGGGAAAAGTGGTGAGGCATAACCTCAAAGGTTACATTTGCATTGTCTGTTTTGGCTTTTCTTAGCACCTCTATCGACTCTTTGGTGCTGACATGACATATATGAAGATGTGCTTTTGTGCTTTTGGCAATCTCAATATCCCTTGCTATAATGCAGGATTCGGAAACATTGGGAATGCCTTTTAAGCCGAGCCTAAATGCCAATTCACACTCGTTTACAACACCGTCTGCACTTATATTTTTATCTTCCTCGTGCAGCGTTAGAGGCACATTCAAATCCTCACCGTATATCAAAGCTTTGCGCAATAGTTCTGCATTCATAACCGGAACACCGTCGTCACTGAAAGCAACACATCCGGCTTGAGCAAGTTTCAACATATCCGACAGCTCCTTACCTTCTTCGTTTTTGCTAATTGAACCTATCGGATATAAATCGCATATATTGTAGGCTTCCGCTTTGTGTTTTATGTATTCAACCGTTTGAACGTTATCAATAACAGGTTTTGTGTTGGGCATACAGCAAACGCTTGTAAAGCCGCCTTTAACCGCAGCTTCCAAACCCGTCTTTATTGTTTCTTTATGTGTAAGACCCGGGTCTCTCAAATGGGCGTGAATATCGACAAAACCCGGAGATGCCACAAGCCCGGTTGCGTCTATCTCTCCATCAATACTTACACCGCCCACCTCTCCGACCGTCTCTATATAGCTGTCTTTAATCGAAATATCCGCAAAACCTTCAAAATTACTCGCAGGGTCTATAACATAGGCATTTCTAACAACAACTCTCATCACTCCTCCAGCTTCTTGGACAGTATCTCGTTGACAATTTTCGGGTTGGCTTTACCTTTGGTTTCCTTCATAATTTGCCCGACAAAAAACCCGATGGTATTTTTCTTGCCCGCTTTGTATTGAGAAACGGCTTTGGGGTTTGAAGCTATAATTTTATCTGCCAAATCCTCTATGAGCTTCGTATCGGTTATCTGCACAAGCCCTTTTTCATCGATAATTTTCTTAGGAGGTTTGCCGGTTTCATACATATCCTTAAATACCGCTTTGGCTATTTTCCCGCTTATCGTATTACTGTCAATCAAGCCTACAAGTTCGCCTATGTCTTGGGGTTTTATAAGTATATCGGTTACGGATTTATTGTCTTTGTTCAAATATCCGAGCAGTTCGGACAAAATCCAGTTTGCAACCGCCTTATGGTTGTTTGAACTGCTCAAAGCCTCTTCAAAAAAGTCAGCGAGTTGTTTTTCATCTGTCAATATCCTCGCATCATCGAATTTTAAGGAATAATCCCTCATAAATCTTTCAAGCCTTTCTTTCGGTAGCTCAGGCACGTCCTTTTTGACATCCTCTATCCACTCGTCGTCTATAAGCAGCGGAACAAGGTCGGGGTCCGGGAAATATCTATATTCGAAAGCCTCCTCTTTTGACCTCATTGACTTCGTGATGCCTGCTTTTTCGTCCCACAACCTCGTCTCCTGAACTATCTTTTCACCGTTTTCTACCGCCGTAATTTGCCTTTCTATTTCATACTCCAAAGCCTTTTCCACATGCTTGAACGAGTTCATATTTTTCAACTCGGCTTTCGTTCCGAGCTTTGTTTCACCTTTTGGTCTGACGGATATATTTGCATCACAACGCATAGAGCCCTCTTCCATATTGCCGTCGCAAATACCCAAGTATCTGACAATTTTTCTGATAGACCTTAAATACTCTCCCGCTTCTTGCGGCGTATGCATAACCGGCATAGAAACCATCTCAAGAAGCGGAACCCCGGCCCTGTTCAAGTCAACGTAGCTTCCGTCACCTTTATGTATTGTCTTGCCAGCGTCCTCCTCCATATGAATTCTCTCAAGTGCTATTTTTTTAAACTCTCCGTCTGTGTATATCTCAACAAAACCGCCCTCCAAAATGGGCAGTTCATACTGTGATATCTGGTAGCCCTTCGGTAAATCGGGGTAAAAATAGTTCTTCCTTGCAAAACGAGAAAATCTGTTTATCTTGCAGTTAAGTGCGACTCCCAATTTAATGGCGTACTCGACAACCTGTTTATTCAACACGGGTAAAACACCGGGCATTCCCAAACACACCGGGCATACGTGTGTGTTGGGTGAAGCACCGAAATCGGTCGAACAAGAGCAGAATATCTTTGTTTTGGTTAAAAGTTGTATATGCACTTCCAATCCTATGACGGGTTCGTATTCCATCTTTTACTCCTTCTTATCGCATACAGGATTTATTATATAAAAATTATCGTCAATTTCATCGGCTTTTATAACAATTCTATTATTTTTAATTTTAATTTTGTCCTCTGTTAACAGTTTGACGGCAAGAGGATAAATTTTATGCTCTGTTTTCAGAATTCTTTCACTCAAGGAATCCTCCGTATCATCGCTCAAAACGGGGACAACGGATTGAACAATGATAGGCCCGCTGTCAAGTTCGTCGGTTACAAAATGAACACTGGCTCCGGCAAACTTAACCCCGGCTTCAAGAGCCTGTCTTTGAGCGTGAAGCCCCTTAAAAGAAGGCAAAAGCGCCGGATGTATATTTAAAATTCTGTTTTTAAAGGTCTCGATAAACCCCGTTGATAAAATTCTCATAAATCCTGCCAAAATAACAAAATCTACTTCATACTCTTTCAACTTATCAATCAAAAGTTTGTCATATTCGTCTCTTTTTAATCCCTTCGGGTCTATAAAAAAAGCATCTATGTCGTTGTCTTTTGCTATCTTCAGCCCCCCTGCATCCTCCTTATTGCTCAGCACAACAACTATCCTTGCGTTTTGAACAAAACCTTTTTTTATATTTTCCAAAATGGAGTGAAAATTTGAGCCTCTACCCGAAATCAATACACCCAATCTATACAAATTCAACCCTGCCTTTACCCTTTTTCACATAACCCAGAATGTATGCTTTGTATCCCTCTTTTTCTATGGCTTGAACAACACCGTTTGAATCTCCTTCATCCGTAATAACAACAAATCCCACACCCATATTGAATGTTCTGTACATCTCTTTTTCGCTCAACTTCCCGATATCTTTTACAACTTCAAATATCGCAACGCTCGGCATTGCTCTCTTTTCTATTACAACATCAAATTTGCCAGAAAGAACTCTCGGTATATTTTCATAAAAACCGCCGCCTGTTATATGCGCCGCCGCTTTGACAAACGGCTTTATTGCTTCAAACACTCTTACATAAATAATTGTCGGCTTCAGCAAAACTTCGGCAAGCGGCACACCGTCCAAAAGGCTGTCCAAATTATAGCCGGCAACATCGAAAAACAGATGTCTTAAAAGAGAAAACCCGTTGGAATGAAACCCGCTTGAAGATATGCCGATAACCGCATCACCCTCTTTAATCTCGTTTTTAATCAGCTCGTCTTTTTTTGCAATACCAACACAAAAACCGGCTAAATCGTATTCGCCTTTTTTATACATACCAGGCATTTGAGCTGTTTCTCCGCCAATAAGCGCAGCACTGCTTTGGTAAAGCCCCTCCGTTATACCTGAAATAATATCCTCAAGCACCCTATCTTCAACCTCTGCGTATGAAATATAATCCAGAAAAAAAGCCGGACTGCTGCCGTTAGTGATTATATCGTTCACATTCATAGCAACGAGGTCAATACCGACGGTGTTGTGTTTGTCCGCCATCTGAGCAACCGCAAGTTTGGTACCGACACCGTCCGTGGCGCTTGATAAAATTAAATCCGAACCGTACTTTGCCAAGCTAAACAGTGCGCTGAAGCCTCCTATGGATGATATAATGCTCTCTGATGGCAGCTTGCCGACCATTTTTTTAACCCTTTCGACAAGTCTTTCGCCCTTTTCTATATCCACTCCCGAATCTTTGTACGTTATCAACCGCTTCTCCTTTTTATAAGAATAGGAACAAGTTTGTCATAGCTGATTATAATCACACCCAGCAGAGGAACGGAGAGTATAATTCCCCAAACACCAAGCAATTTTCCGAAAAAGAGAATCGCCAAAAGCACAGCAAGCGGGTCTATCTCAAGTTGTTTGGAGTATATGAAAGGAGCTATGATATTACCGGATATGAAGTGTATAAACAACAAAACAACTATAACCTCGATTGTCATTAATAAGCTGTGATGCACAACAAGAGCAACTATTATAGGTGGAATAAAGCTCAAAACTGCACCCACATAAGGGATTATATACATAACCCCTCCGAAAACTCCAAAGAGCAAAGCATAATCAACACCGACAATGTATAAACCCACAAACGCAAGAAACGAAACAATAATCATCAATATAATCAAACCTACTATATATCCGACTATTACGCTGTGTATATCTTCAAAAACCTTCAGATATTCATCACCCAAAATGGTTAAAATAACCTCTCTTATTATCTTTTTATACCTCTCTCTGTATAAAACCATAAAGTAAGACAAGATAGGTATAAGGAAAAAAGCAATTGTGGCAGACACGCCCTTGATGATGCCCGTAACCGAGCTTAAAGCAAAGGTTGTTATGTAGGATTTGACAGAGCTTAAAGCACTGTTTGTAAGTGTATAAATCTCTTTGCTGTTACCGAAATATTTGCTTAAATATTTATACGACTCATTAACTGTCTTGTTAATACTCTCCACAAAATAGGGGAGCTGTTTTTCTATACCCATAATCTGATTGACAAGAGGCGGTATGGCGGCTATCAAAAGCCACACAAAAAGCCCTAAAAGCAAACCTATGACAATCAGTCCGCCTGCCCAGCTCGGCAATCCGAACTTCTTAAACAGAAGTCTCTCAAGCGAATATGAAATCTCGGATATGAAGTATGATATGAGGATAATCATCGTAACGAATGTCAACTTGAAAAAAAGAAGATAGACGCCCCCTATCAAGAAAATCAAAAATATAAAGTATTCAAATAAACCCGAATGAGTCGTTTGTTCCAAACTATATAACCTCTTCGTCAGTACTGTCTTCTTTTAATCTCGCCCTTATCTCTTTCAATCTTTCTTTTTCTTCCTGGATAGCTTTTTTTGCCTCTTCTATCGTATCGACTATCGCCTCTTTTTTCTCCTGGGCATACTCTTTGCCCTTATCAACAAGCTCCTTTGAGCTGTCTGCTATTTTGGTTGCAAGTTGTGTTATCTTTTCTTCTATATTATCCTTCTGTCTCATCAAAGCCTCTTTTTTCTCATCCGCAATCGTCCTAAATTTTTCTTTCAACTCCTCTTTTTTTTCATCCTCCAAGAACTTCTTTGTTGCCTCATAAGCTACAAAAGCACCCGCAACGCTGATTACAAGCAATACCAACTTTTTCAT
The DNA here is from genome assembly GCA_027035575.1 of Desulfurellales bacterium. Lineage (GTDB taxonomy): Bacteria > Campylobacterota_A > Desulfurellia > Desulfurellales > Hippeaceae > S144-51. Next base: position 25,147 of record JALVUQ010000033.1, read on the forward strand.
TTTTCAACCTCCTCCTTTTTCTTAAATTTCGATATTAAAACGGAAATACTGCTCAAAAAAGCATACATATTATCCAACTTCTCTTCAATAGATTCAACCCTTTCAAACACATAATTCACATGTGTACGCGTTTTATTCTTGGTCTCAACCACAAAATTCACAACCTCATCGGTAGTATTATGCGTCTTATCCGCAATGTCAATACTCGTTTCCTTAATTTTTTCACTAATTTCTTTAATGTCGTTTGAAATTTCACTTGCCGCATCAACTATCGTTTGAGCTTTGTAAACTATGTCCTGCATACTCGATTTATAGGGCTCTATCTCCTTTTTCAAGCCGTCAACACTCTTCTTCAAATCCTTATACGCTTTCATCAAGACGATTATCACAACCAGTCCGACTATCACCAATCCAACATATACGGCAGCTATAACAGCCAACGATATTGCAGACAAAGACTCCATAAGCACCTCCGAATTTGTTTTTTACAACCTTCTGCCAAACAATTTTGCAACAATTTCACTCGCCGACTCTTCAACAGACCTGTTGGTAACATCGATAACAAGCCACTCGGGGTGTTTTCTAAAAAGGTTTTTAGAATACTCTATCTCCTCATAGATTTTACTCAAAGAGGCATAAGAGCTGTTTTCAATACCGAGTTTCCTTGCCCTTTGCTGTCTTATCTCATAAAGCCTCATAGGGTCTATCGTAAGTCCGACTATCTTATTCTGATCAACCTTAAACAGAGCATCCGGCAGTTTTTCTCCCTTAACAACGGCAAAGTTTGCAACTTTATACCCTTCTTGAGCAAGATAGACACTCAAAGGGGTTTTGCTTGTTCTTGAGAGTCCTACAAGTATAATATCCGCCTCGTCAAGGTTTCTTGAACTTCTGTTATCGTCGTGCGCAACAGTATATTCTATGGCTTTGATTTTATCAAAATATTGGTCGCTTATCTTGTGCAGCAGACCTGATATATTCCTTGCCTTTTGACCGAAAAATTGTTCGAATTTATCTATATAGTAGCCAAAAATATCCAAAACTGTAATGGCGTGCTCTTTTAATTTCTCATTCAGGTAATCCCTCAGCTGCTTATCGGCAATTGTCGATACAACAAGAGGTTTCTCTTCAACGGCTTTTTTTATGATTTCATCGGCTTGTTCTTTTGTTCGTATCTCTATAAATTTTCTGTAAACGACATTCGGGTGTTTAAACTGCACCAAAAACGCCTTGGTTATCTTAGAAGCCGTTTCTCCCGTACCGTCGGATAACAGATAAATATATTTAGGCTCTTGTTCCATAACAATCAAACTCCCAACTTTAAAAGATTATACACGGAAAAGACCAGCCATAAAAGCATAAAAAGAGCTATTGTTAAAACCGGCTGTATCATTGACATTTTACCCATAGAAACAAGAAGTTCAAATATTCCTACATAAATTATAAACGATATTGCCCCTAAAAACACGTTTTTCACAAAATCGCTTTTTCTCGGCGTTGTTTTTAAAACAAACACAAGAGACAAAAGCGTCAAAATCAGGGTGGAAAACGGATAAAACAGCTTCGACATAAATATCGACTCATAGAACCGCCTGTTTTTTGCGTTTTTCATATTATTCCAAATCTCTTTGAGAGTGTAGTCGCTTCTTTGGGGTGATTTTACAAAATCATTCTCCTTTATCTTTACCTTTAGGTATATGCTCTTTTTTTTCTCTTTAACAGCCGGGTTTTTCATATTCACTATCGTTGCATCATTGACTAATACACCGCTTTTTTTTAATTCCATCTTTCTTGCGGAGACAACCTTCTTAATATCGTCGTTTACAACCTTATAAATCTTTATTCCGTAAGCTGTTTTACTATTCAAACCCATACTTTTTATATTGATGAACAAATCGCCCTTTTTTACCCAAACATCCGAAACCCTGTTTTTATCAAATTCAAACTTTTTTATAAAATATGCCCTGTCGAGACTCCTTGCAACAACATATTCATTGGAAAAAAACATTAAAATGCCGAATAAAAACGATAAAACAAGCAGCGGATATGCAATCTCGAATATATTTATCCCGCTTGCCCTCATAACTATTATTTCATTTCTCATTGACATAAAACCGAGCGTCACAAGGCTCGATATGGCAAAAATCAATGGAGAAAGGTAGTACAAAATAAAGGGCGTATAATAAAAATAGTATTTTGCAATAACATAAACCCCAACGGAATTTTTTAAAAAAGAAGACAGATGACCGAAAAAATCGGACAGGTAAAACAAAAGAACCATAAATATAAGTGAAAATACGAAGACGCTCAAAAAATTATATAAAATATACCTATGAAGACGCTTCATATTCCTCTGTTATATTCCAGTGCTTTAAAATAATCGGTATTATTTCTTCAAATGTATCTAAATCGAGCATAACCGAGGCATCTGACAGTGCCTCTTCGGGGTTGCTGTGCACCTCCAAAAACAGACCGTCAACGCCGATTGATGCCGCCGCAAACGCCAGCCACTTGGCATACTGTCTCGTTCCGCCGGAAACACCGTTTGCACTCGGCAGCTGCATCGAATGTGTTACGTCATAAATAACTGGACACTCAAACTCCTTCATAATACGCATACCTCTGAAATCCACAACAAGATTATTGTATCCGAAACTTGTTCCTCTCTCTGTTATCCAAATATTGTCATTGCCGGTTGATTTAACCTTTTCAACGGCATAGCGCATATCCCAAGGAGACATAAACTGCCCTTTTTTTATATTTACGATTTTACCGGTTTTACCGGCTTCAACAAGCATATCGGTCTGTCTGCACAGAAATGCAGGGATTTGAATAACATCAACAACATCCTTAACAACTGCCGCCTGCTGTGGTATGTGAATATCTGTCAAAACCTTCAAAGAAAATTCTTTTTTTACGCTCTCCAATATACTTAAGCCCTCATCAATGCCGGGTCCCCTAAAGGAGTTGACCGACGTTCTGTTAGCTTTATCAAAAGAGGATTTAAAGATAATATTAATGTCGTACTTTTCGGCAAGCTTTTTTATCTTCTCTGCCGTATATAGAGCCTTTTCTCTGCTTTCTATAACGCAAGGACCGGCAATAAAAAAATGTTTATTCATCTTCAACAAACCCCTTTTTTGATTTTAACACAATACAACCGACCGGTCAAAGATAAGTTGAAAAAAAAATCAAAAAATGCCGGGTTATGATCAAACTCTTGCCTTTTGAAGCTCTTATATATATATTATTTTCATATGTTGAGATTAAGGGTGTTAAAATACAGGTTGAGCGTATGCAACGTACAAAACGGTAAGATACCGAGTTTTTCTCTTGATTCGCCATTTTTATCGATAACAAAGAGTGAAGACGAGCTGTCGTGTGTCTGCGCCGAAGGGTTTGAGCCTAAAGACGCTAAGTGTGAAAGAGGCTTTGTTGCACTGAAAATTTGCGGACACTTGGATTTTTCTTTAACCGGTGTTTTAAATTCCATACTAAAGCCGCTTGCAGATGCTTCTATCAGTGTATTTTCAATATCGACCTTTCAAACCGACTATATCCTTGTGAAAGAAAGGGATATTGAAAAATCCGTCAATGTTTTGAAAGACACGTTCTTGATAGAAAACAAGATTTAAACAAGCAGCCGCTAACATAACTGTTGACAAACCTATATAAATAAAATTACTATAAATAAAATAACATTAGGAGGTGAAAATTATGGAGCTTAGAATAACAATTTTGGCTGAAAACAGTGTAGTTGTACCGTTTGATGTCATAGGAGAACACGGTTTCAGTGCATTTGTGGAAATGAAAGACTTTAACTTTCTTTTTGACACGGGACAGGGGAAAGCCTTAATAAACAATGCTCTTGCTCTTAAAAAGGATTTAAGCAGCGTTAAGTTTCTCTACTTGTCACACGGACACTACGACCACACGGGCGGAATGGTCGATTTACTTAAAATTAAATCGCCTCTTGATGTATATTCCCATCCGAATATATTCGCAGAAAGGTATTGGATGAAAGACGGTGCACAGAAATACATAGGAGTTCCTTTTTCAAAGGCATATCTTGAAAGTCTGAAAGCAAACTTTATTTTTCACAAGGAGTTTATGGAGATAGACAGAAACGTATTCTCATCTGGCGTCGTTGACAGAAATACACCGTTTGAAAAGATAGATAAAGAGATGAAGGTAAAAACGGAAAAAGGAAACTTTATACAAGACCAGATATGGGATGATTACTCTTTGGCTGTTAAAACACAAAAGGGGCTTGTTGTTATTCTCGGCTGCGCCCACGCAGGCATCGTAAACATATTGAACCATTTTATAGAAAAGACGAAAGAGAAAGAGATATACGCAGTTTTGGGCGGCACTCATCTCGGTTTTGCAAACGACGAGCAGATAGAAGAAACCATTAAAGTGCTGGATAGGTACAATATCCGAAAGCTCGGTGTATCCCATTGCACGGGTTTGGGTGTCGGCGCAAAGTTGTTTAATAAGTTAGGCGATAGATTTTTCTTCGCATCCGTCGGAGCGACTTTGGAAATATAGGTATGGATGTCTTTGAAGATTTAAAAGCATATATTAAGGTAATTGAAGAACCGCTTGACGTTAATCTCGAAATAGCGCATATAGCTTATGCCGAGGCTAAAAAATCCAACCCGCGGATTCTTTTGTTTAAAAATCCCATAGATAAGAAAACTAATAAAACATATAAAGTGCCGGTTTTGATGAATCTTTTTGCAAATGAGGAGGTGGTTGAAAAAATATTCGGCAATCACCCGGATGTAATTGCAAAAAAAATAGAAAAAGCCTTGAAAATCACACCGGCTCAGAGCGTTAAAGACAAATTGGAAATGTTTAAATTTTTACTTGATATGCGCAAAATATTCCCCAAAAGAACGACAAAAAAAGGTGCGTGTCAGCAAGTTGAGATTAACGGATTAAACGAGCTTCCTATTTTAAAAACCTGGCAGAAAGACGGCGGGAAATTCATAACGATGGGGCAGGTTTATACCATAAGCCCGGATAATAAAGAGCACAATGTTGGTATGTACAGACTTCAGGTTTATAATAACAAAACCCTCGGAATGCACTGGCAGATACACAAAGATGCGAGCGGTTTTTTCAATATGTATAAAAAGGCAAACAAAAAAATGCCGGTTACAATAGCCGTAGGAGGCGACCCTCTGTACAGCTGGTGTGCAACGGCTCCGCTTCCTTCAGGTGTATTTGAGCTTCTTTTTTACGGATTTATCAGAAACCAAAATCCAAGGCTGGTTAAAAGCCTCACAAACGATATATTTATTCCTGAGGATGCGGATATTGTAATAGAGGGTTTTGTTGACCCGAACAAAGAAATGATAGAAGGGAAATTTGGTGACCATACGGGCTATTACACACAAAAAGAACCCTATCCGTTTCTTGAGGTAACAAAAATTACATCGAAAAAAGAGCCTGTTTTTTATGCAACGGTCGTCGGCAAGCCCCCGCTTGAGGACAAATATATGGGTTGGGCAACGGAGCGTATATTTTTACCTTTAATCAAAATGCAATCGCCAAACCTCCTTGATTACAAAATGCCGGAAAACGGAGTTTTTCATAACCTGATACTCTGCAAAATAGACCCGCAATACCCGGGTCACTCACTTCAAATAATGCACTCCCTTTGGGGCAGCGGACAGATGAGCTTTGTTAAACACGCTGTATTTGTCGATAAAAAAGCACCGTCTCTAACAGAATATAAGGATTTAGCCGTCTATGTGTTAAACAGACTCTCAAAAGAGAGAATTTTAATTTCAAAGGGGGTTGTTGACGCTTTAGACCACTCATCTTACGAACCGCTTGTCGGCGGCAAGCTCGGTGTTGATGCAACAGGTTCGGTCGTTGATAGAAAAATAAGACTCATTGACGATGACAGTTTGCTTGAGAAAATAGCGCAGGCAGACGAATCCGTCAAAGGATTAAAACAGTACTGCACAAACAGTTCAAATCCCATTACGGTTATTGCTTTAAAAAAGGATAAACCGACAAAAACGGTATTCGACAAAATTAAAAATCTATACGAATTCATATCTGTTGTTGTATTTGTGGATTTTGAAGATAACAATTTAAACAATCCCTATATGTTAATATGGAGAGTCGTCAATAACATAGATGCGGAAAAAGATGTGTGGATTGAAGAAATTATAGGCATTGATGCAACCAAAAAAACAAAAGATGACGGATTTATGCGAGAATGGCCCGAAGATGTCGTATGCGACAAAGATGTGATTTACGATTTGAAAAAAAGAGGACTGATAGATTTAAGCGAAAAAGAGATTAAAAAATTTCAACTGTTATAAAATAAAAAAGTGTTACTGCAAAATAAGCCCTTTAACCAAACTCAGAGCCTCTTTTTTATTTCTTACTTTTCCGTTTATTCTGGCTTTGTTAACCTCTTTCAATAAAAATTTGAGGCTCTTTCTATCGATATCATCAAAGGTGTTTAGTATATCGAGTCCGTTTATCAGATTTTTGTCTTTCAATTTCGGTTTTATCGTAAAATAGAACCTGTTTGCCATAAATCTTAAAAATTCAACATATTTTTCCCTTTTAAGGGCACTTATCTTGCCCTTTGCAAGTGTATCAGCCAAGGCAAAAAACAGCAAATCAACACCGTTTTCATTATAATTTATAAAAAATTCCGTTATATCGTCTTCGGATAACTCCCCTTTATTCCACAAAGCAAAAATATAGGACGGCTCTATGTGCTTTTCTATAAAAAATTTTGTTAATTTTGTTATATTTTTGCCAAAGGAATACTCTTTTGCATATTTCAAAAACAACTCGGAACTTTTATTCTCATGCCCGGGGAACTTAACTCTGCCCTCCTTTGTAAATGTTTTAAGCAGAGGTTTTCCGGCGTCGTGAAATAACGCTGCGAGCTTTAATGATATGAGCACAACACCCTTATTTGATGTAAAATGAATCAAATATTTTTTGTAGCACTTGCCGAGAATCCTTTCAAGCCTGTTAAACGACCACTCGATAAAATTGTAAACGCTTAAAGAGTGGGTTTTAACGTCGAAGAGGTGATGTTTGCTTTGTATGCAGCCGTTTGTTAAGGATAAATCCTCAAATATGGAATCGATAACGCCGGCTTTATCCATTAAAAGTATGTATGCAAATGTATTGTTCAAAGCAAAAAATTTCTTTAACTCATCGGTAATGCGCTCTTTGGATGTTTTTTTTAAAAGACGGCTGTCCCTTTGCGCCATTTTAAGCGTATTCGGCTCTATGTCAAATCGGTTGAGCGCAGCCAGCCTGAAAGCTCTGACAATTCTTATCGGGTCATTTTTAAAGCATTCGTCACAGTTTGCCCTCACAACCCTTTTTTGTATGTCTTCCCTGCCGTTCAACGGGTCGATTATTTCGTTTAAATCCAAATCATAGGCTATTGAATTTATCGTAAAATCTCTCTTTTTTAGGTCTTCTTCAATTGTCTTACCTCTCGGTTTTGTTATGTCTATGGTTTTAAGTTTGCAAAAAATCCTGTATGTCATCAACTTTTTATCATATTTAATGTATTTGCAGCCGAGTTTTGCAACAAACTCCTGCACAATACCTTTAATGTCTCCGAAAGCCACGAAGTCGTAATCTTGAGTATCCTTTCCTAAGAAAAAATCTCTGAGAGCTCCGCCTATCAAATATATCTTTATATGTTTTTCTTTTGATATGTTGTATAAATTGTTGATATACAAATCTATAATCTTTTCTTTCATAACCTTTTTATTATATCACCGAATTTAAAAAAATAAATAAAATTTATAAAATAAACCTACATATCGGGTTATAAGATATTATGTATATTTTTACATATTTGTAAAGTCCGTTATCTTTTTAAATTGAAGATGCCTATATCTGTGAAATATACTTTGAAATATGGCTGCCATTATGTTATAAAATGACGAACTTATTTAAGGGGGGAAGTTATGGATACAAAAAAAGTATTGCTAAACGATACCGATATTCCTAAATATTGGTACAACATACTGCCTGATATGCCAACACCTTTGAATCCGCCGCTCAATCCGCAAACGCAAAAGCCGCTGACACCGGACGATTTGAAGATTTTTCCGAATGCAATAATTGAGCAGGAGATGAGCACACAAAGGGAGATACCTATACCTGAAAAAGTCAGGGAAATCTATTCCATCTGGAGGCCAACACCGCTTGTCAGAGCCTACAACTTGGAAAGAGCCCTCGGAACTCCTGCAAAGATTTACTACAAAAACGAATCGGTTTCTCCTGCAGGAAGCCATAAACCCAATACGGCAATAGCACAGGCTTATTACAACAAGATGGAGGGCGTAAACACACTTACAACGGAAACTGGTGCCGGGCAGTGGGGAAGCGCCTTAGCTTTGGCAGGCAGTCTTCTTGATATGAACATAAGGGTTTATATGGTTAAAGTAAGCTACAATCAAAAACCGTTCAGAAAATCGATGATTCATCTGTGGGGAGCTGAAGTATTTGCTTCACCGAGCGATAAAACACAAACCGGAAGAGAAGCTCTAAAAGAAGACCCTGATAATCCGGGCAGCTTGGGGCTTGCTATCAGTGAGGCGGTTGAAGACGCCGCAACTCACGAAGGCACAAACTACGCATTGGGCAGCGTACTAAACCACGTACTGCTTCATCAGACGGTTATAGGTCTTGAAGCCAAAAAACAGTTTGAGATGATTGGGGATTACCCTGATGTTATTTTGGCTCCCTGCGGCGGAGGAAGCAACCTCGGAGGTATAGGCTTGCCGTTTATGAGAGATAAAATTAACGGTAAAGATGTTAAAATCGTTGCCGTTGAGCCTGCGAGCTGCCCCACTCTAACCAAAGGAATCTTCCACTACGACTATGCCGACGTAGCCAAAATGACGCCGCTTCTTTTAATGTTTACACTGGGCCATAACTTTATGCCGCCAAGTATCCACGCAGGCGGATTGAGATATCACGGAGATTCACCGATTTTAAGCCAATTGAGAAAAGACGGTCTTCTCGATGCTGTTGCTTATAAACAAACAGAGGTGTTTGAGGCGGGTATGCTTTTTGCAAAAACCGAGGGCATTATACCGGCTCCCGAAACCTGCCACGCAATAAAAGGAGCAATTGACGAGGCTGTCAAAGCAAAAGAGGAGCAAAAAGAAAAAACAATACTAATAAACTTCTCCGGTCACGGACACTTCGATATGGCTTCATACGATACGTTCCTTTCAGGTGCAATGGAAGATTACGAATATCCCAAAGAAAAAGTTGAAGAAGCACTGCACTATCTACCAAATATAGAGGAGGTTTAAAGATGATTTCAAAAACTATGGAAGATGCCATCAACAAACAGATTAACGAGGAGATGTACTCTGCATATCTATACCTTTCAATGTCCGCATATTTCGAGTCGATAAATCTTAAAGGCTTTGCAAATTGGATGTTTGTGCAATACCAGGAAGAGGTAGAGCACGCTATGAAATTTTATGACCATCTGAAAGACAGAGGCGGAAAACTCAAACTTTACGCAATAGCAGAACCGCCAAGCCAGTGGGAAAGCCCTCTTGATGCGTTCAAAGCAACACTAAAACACGAACAGCACATAACAAAATGTATAAACGACCTCGTTGACTTGGCTGAAAAAGAGAAAGACAGAGCAGCCTACAATATGCTCCAGTGGTTTATAGACGAACAGGTTGAAGAGGAAGCAAACGACGAAGAGATTATCGCCCAGCTTGAGATGGTGGAAGGAAGCAAAAACGGACTCCTTATGATTGACAGGGAACTGGCAAAAAGGGGAGCACAAAGCGAATAAATTACTGTTTCTTTTTTAGACCGTCCTCAATTTTGAGGGCGGTTTTTTAAAATTTTTTTATCTTTATGTCGTACTTTTTTATTCTGTAATCGAGCTGTCTTATCGTAAAGCCGAGCAATCGCGCCGCTTTTGATTTAACGTATCCCGTTTCTTTTAAGGCATTTTGTATCTGCTGTTTTTCTATCGATTCTATGGCGAAAGGCACGTCTTTGTAGGGAATGTCATTGATATTTACATCTTTTATATCACGATTATTTATATAGTCCGGCAAATCACGCTCGTCTATTTTGGTGTCATTCAATACAACCAGCCTTTCTATAGTATTTTCAAGCTCCCTAACGTTTCCAGGCCATTCATAGTTTATCAAGGCTTTTAAGGCTGAGTTCGTTATCCTGATATGCTTATTGTGTCTTTTGTTAATTTTCTTCAAAAAATAGTCTATTAAAATCGGAATGTCATCCCTTCTTTGTCTTAACGGCTTGACATTTATGGGTAAAACATTGAGCCTGTAGTATAAATCCTCTCTGAAATGTCCCAATTTTATTATCTTTTCCAAATTCTTGTTTGTTGCAGCAATAATACGAACATCTATGGATATGCTCTCCTCTCCGCCCAACCTCGTAATCTCCTTGTCCTGAATCACATTTAAGAGTTTTGCCTGTAGTGAAAGCGGCATATCTCCTATCTCATCCAAAAACAGCGTTCCCTTGTTTGCCAGCTCGAATTTGCCTTTTTTCATAGATAGAGCGCCGGTAAACGCCCCTTTTTCATATCCGAACAGTTCGCTTTCCAAAAGATTTTCCGGTATGGCAGCGCAGTTTATGGTTGCAAAAGGCTTGTTCTTTCTATAACTTAAATTATGAATTGCTCTTGCTATCAATGTTTTTCCCGTTCCGCTTTCTCCTGTTATAAATACCGTGGAGTCCGTATTGGCTATTCTCATAACGGTTTTTTTTATATTGGTTATATCGTCTGAGATACCGATAATGCCATCCATTACATCCGTATCTTTGTTTAAGCTGCTCAGCAATATCTGCTTTTCTTCCTGCCAAAATTTTCTTTCTTCTTCCATTCTCTCATACATTTTTTTTGTCAAACCAATTAATGTTGCAAGTGTTGACAACATTTTAACGGCATCATCGTTGGAGAAATTCTTACTCTTTCCCTTATAAACACCCAATACGCCGAATTTTTCCCCTCCAACCTTAATCGGAACACCTATAAAAACCATATCCTCACTAAATCGCTTCAATAGGTTGGTTCTGTTTAGATATCTCGGATTTTCCTTAATATCGGTTATGATTGCAGGAAGTTCATTTTTAAAAATCGAACCGACAATTCCCTCACCTTTTTTAAATATTCCCTTTAACGTTTCTTTTTTTGTCAAACCGAAGCTTTCGGTTATTTTTATCTTGCCCGTTTCTTTATCGTATAATGCTACAAAAGATATGGGAGCATCCCAATACGAGTAGAGTATCTTCAATATCTCTTTTAAAGACTCCTTAAGCGTGTTTTTTTTGCTTAACAACTTGCTTGCTTCGTGTATTATGCTTAAATAGCCCTCTTTTATACTTATCTGCCCCTTCAACATGTTTGAGAGTTTACAAAAATGTAAACAAAATTGCAAACTATTTGTTTTTTATTTAAGTTGAACCTGATTTTTTGTTGTTTCTTTAAGATTGGAATACCGATTGCTTGCTAAATGCAAAATAAAAATTGCAGGAGGTAATTATGACACCGAAAGACGTTATCAAAAAAATCGAGGAAGAGGATATTAAGATTGTTGATTTAAGGTTCATCGATTTGATAGGAACATGGCAGCACTTCAGTGTTCCGGCACACGTAATCGAAGAGGATGTATTTGAAGAGGGTTTGGGGTTTGACGGCTCCTCAATAAGGGGTTGGAAGTCCATTGACGAAAGCGATATGCTTGTCGTACCCGACGCATCCACAGCTTTTTTTGACTCATTCACAGAAGAAAAAACCTTAAACATAGTTTGCGATATAGTTGACCCGATAACAAGGGAACCCTATCAAAGACACCCGAGAAATATTGCAAAAAAAGCGCAGGAATATTTAAAATCAACAGGTATAGCCGATACGGCATATTTCGGTCCTGAGCTTGAATTCTTTATCTTCGACGAGGTCAGATACGAAGTTGAATCAAACACATCATTTTATAGAGTTGATTCGATGGAAGGTGTATGGAATACGGCAAAGGACGAAGAACCAAATCTCGGTCATAAAGTAAGGCACAAAGAGGGTTATTTCCCGGTTTCTCCGACAGACAGTCTTCAGGATTTAAGAACCGAAATGATGCTTGAACTCGAAAAATCCGGCATTGAAACCGAAGCCCACCACCACGAGGTTGCAACTGCCGGTCAGGCTGAAATAGACATAAAATTCGCACCCCTGGTTCAGCAAGCCGATAATGTTTTGAAATTCAAATACATAATTAAAAATGTTGCACTGCTGTACGGAAAAACGGTGACATTTATGCCGAAGCCCTTGGCAGGCGATAACGGCACGGGAATGCACACCCACCAAAGCCTTTGGAAAGACGGAAAGCCTCTTTTTGCCGGTAACGGATATGCAGGCTTAAGTGAACTCGGACTTTACTACATAGGCGGAATATTAAAACACGGCAAAGCGATTGCAGCATTTACAAACCCGACTATGAACTCATATAAAAGGCTTGTTCCGGGTTTTGAGGCTCCGATAAACTTGGCATACTCTTCAAGAAACAGAAGTGCGGCAATAAGGATTCCTATGTACTCTCCTTCACCAAAAGCAAAGAGAATAGAGGTCAGATTCCCGGACCCGACGGCAAATCCCTATCTTGCATTCTCGGCAATGTTGATGGCGGGACTTGACGGAATAATAAACAAAATAGACCCCGGAGAACCGCTTGATAAGAACATATACGACCTGCCGCCCGAAGAACTGGCAGGTATAGATAAAGCTCCAGAAAACCTTGAGGAGGCAATCACCGCTTTGGAAAACGACTACGAATTCTTACTAAGAGGAGACGTGTTTACAGAAGATATAATAAAGGCGTGGATTGATTATAAAAAAGAAAAAGAGATTAAATATGTCAACTCTATTCCGCATCCTGCTGAATTTGTCCTTTATTGGGACGCCTAAGATTCCCATCCTCTACAAGCGGGCTTTTTAAAAGCCCGCTTTTTTATTTTCATTAAAGTTTGTAAACATTGCAGAATAAAATTATAATGTAAATTATGACAGAAAGAGTTGTCTTTAAACCCATAGGCACTGTCTCAACCGTATTTAAAGAACCGCAAGACACAAAACAGGGTAAAACCGACAAGACGGCAAAGATTATCTTAAAAAAAGAGTATGAGAAGGGGCTTAACGGGTTGGAGGAGTTTTCCCACATCATAGTTGTTTTCCATTTTCACCTCTCAAAAGACTTTGAACTGTTTGTCAAGCCGTTGAAGTACAATCCGCAAGATAAAACCGTAGGGGTTTTTGCCACACACTCCCCTTTCAGGCCAAACGCCATAGGTGTATCGGTTGTTAAGCTGTTGAGCATCAAGAAAAACATTTTACTGTTTGAAAATAGAGATATACTGGATTCTTCGCCGGTTTTGGATATAAAACCATACCTGCCCGAAAGGGTTGATAAAGTAAAACTCGGTTGGTATGCAGCAAAAAACATAGGAGGCGATGTATGAGATATGCCACAACATTCGGCGCTTCAAAAATATACGACGAGGTTACCTACAAAGAGGGGGTTGAGCTTGGCAAATTTTTGGCAAACAGAGGATATGTCGTAAAATGCGGAGGGTATTTGGGTCTTATGGAGGCGGTCAGCAAGGGTGTGCACCAAGCCGGTGGCGAGATACTCGGCATAGGATTGAAGGAGTTTGAAAATGAAAGAAGCATCAACAAATACCTAACGAAAAAGATTATAGCAAAAGATTTGTTTGAAAGATTAAAACTTTTGAGCAAAGACAGCGAGTTGTTTGTTGTTCAACAGGGCAGCATAGGAACGTTAAACGAACTTTTTCTGGTTTGGGCACTAAAATACAGTCTCGGCAGACAATTTCGCATCTGTCTAATAGGGAAACGGTATCAATCCCTTAAAAACTGTGATTTTATTCCTCAAAGAGAACTGCACCATCTTGAAATTTACAACACGCTGGATGAATTTAAAAAATCATTCTCTTAACGGTTATGTTTGAAGTTTTGCTATGCTCCTTTTAAAATTTGTATTTTTATCAATATCGATATTCGTTTTGGTCAAATCAGCCGACTATTTTACTGAATCTGCCGAAAAAATAGGCTTGTATTTTAAACTGTCACCCTTCATAGTGGGCATTACGATAGTGTCTGTCGGAACAAGTCTCCCCGAACTTGTAACAAGCATATTTGCCGTAATTGACAAACAGAGTACGATTGTAGCCGGTAATGTTATAGGCTCGAACATAGCAAACATATTTCTCGTTTTGGGACTATCGGCAATAGTTTCAAACGGACTCTCCACAAAACACGACATTATGAGAGTCGATTTACCGATGCTTGCAGCAAGTGCCTTTTTTTTATACATAGCCTCCCATGACGGGATATTTGATTTCAAAGAAGGCATTTTATCCGTTATGGGTTTGACAGCCTATCTTCTATATGCCTACAAGTCAAAAAATATAAACGTGGAATTGACAAACCAACCGCAAGAGAAATTGAAGTTTACAACATTGATTATACTTTTTGCAAGCGTGATATTTTTGAATATCAGCGCAAAGTACACCGTCACCAATATCGTTGAAATATCTGATATGCTTAACATATCCACGTCGGCAATTGCCGCAAGCGTTGTTGCTTTCGGCACGAGCCTGCCGGAGCTTATGGTCAGCATAAACGCCGCAAAAAAGGGTAATCTTGAGATGTCGATAGGTAATGTCATAGGCTCGAACATATTTAACACATTCGGAATAATGGGAGTGGCATCCTGCATTGCACCGATTAAAATAGATACGCCCACAATAACTTTAAGCCTTCCCGTTATGCTCGCATCAACGGTTTTGCTTGTTTTTTCTCTTCAAAACAAAGCTATGTCGCGCTGGATCGGGTATATATTTGTCCTGTTTTATGTTTTGTACATCGTTAAACTATTCAGTTGAGGCGTTAAACGGCAACATCGACAATTCGAGGCTTCAAACATTCTTTCAGTGCATCGGTTGAAACCTCTATCAAAAAACCTCTTTGTCCTCCGTTTATTATTATCTTGTCAAAATCAAATATATCCTTTTGAGCAAAGATTTGCATATCGGTTTTGCAACCGAAAGGAGATGTGCCTCCGACTCTGTAGCCCGTGTATTTTTCGGCTTTTTTCGGCTCTGCAATGTTGACGCTCTTGATACCTATGGTTCTGGCAAGCTGTTTTAAAGAAACCTCAAAATCTCCGTTCATTAAAACCATTAAGGGATTTGAGTTGCTGTCTTCAAAAACAAGTGTTTTAACAATCCTGTGTTCATCCATATTCAACTGCTTTGCAGACTCTTTTGTACCGCCGTGCTCTACATACTTATAGAAATAGGGCTTGAACTCTATGGATTTTGCTTTTAAAAACCTTGTAGCTTGCGTCGATGGTATTTTTGCTTTAGACATAAATTTTCCTGCCTATCCTATAATTTCAACACTATTTATGCCTTCAAATCGCATAAATCTCTTTGAAAGCTCATCCGTTACCTTTTTTTGCAGCATCCAGGCTATCGGAACACACCCGACACAAGACGGGTTTCTTCTTGCAAAATCACACTTGATTACCAGCGTTTTGTTTTCTTCCTGATAATCAATATATTTTACAAGACCGAGTTCATATACGGAGAGCTCCGTTTCCGGCTCTATTACCTCTTTTAAAATCTCTACAATTTCATCTTCGGATGGAATTTCTCCCATAACACCCGCCTTTTACAAATAATCAACAAACAGTCTATGAAAATAAGACCGAGGGTGTCAAGTTTTTAGCCTAAATTGTTATAATTGTCCGATGCCTTTAATTAATTGTGGACTAAATAAAAAATTATATGTATTATGTGGCGAGGTAAAATTTATGGAAACTTCAAAAAGATTGAAAACCGTCAAAACATACCTGTTCTACGGTTGGTTGGGTATTGTATTCTTACTGTCGATATGCTGCCTCAATTTACCGGCTCTTTTAAAAATATCCGATAAGGTTTTTCACTTTATTCTCTTCTTCATTGTGGCTTTTGTAAGTTATCTCTATTTCTACGACTTTATGAAAAGCAAAAAGCTGGTGTCCATTGCTGCCGTGCTGTTTTCCTGTGCGTACGGGGCTTTACTGGAATTTATGCAGTACTTCACAGCAAGCGGAAACTTCTCGAAAGACGATATGATTTTTAACTGCGTCGGAGCTTTGGTGTTGGGTATAATCGTAATTCCGAAAAGAAGTATAACCATATACGGCAGAAAGGTTTAGGAGGGTTTAGATGGAACTCGGTGTAAATATAGACCACGTTGCAACGATTAGGGAAGCAAGAAAAACCAACGAACCGGAACCTGTCTATGCGGCTTTGCTTGTCCAGGAAGCGTTGGCTGACGGCATTACAATCCATTTAAGGGAAGACAGAAGACATATTCAAGACAAGGATGTTTATCAAATCAAGGAAATCATAAAAATAAAATTGAACCTTGAGATGAGCTTAAACAACGAAATAGTTGAGATAGCAGCAGATGTAGAGCCGAATCAGGCAACACTTGTTCCTGAAAAAAGACAGGAGATTACAACTGAGGGAGGTCTTGACGTCGTATCTGAGTTTGACAGGGTAGCTAATGTCACGGAGAGGCTAAAATCAAAAAATATCTTTGTCAGTCTGTTTATAGACCCGATTGAAGAACAGATTAAAAAGGCAAAACAGAGCGGTGCAAACGCCATAGAACTGCATACGGGGGCTTATGCCAACGCAAAAACAGAAAAAGAAAGAGTGCTTGAGCTCAACAGATTGCAGGATGCCGCAAGATATGCCAAATCTCTCGGACTGTTTGTGCACGCCGGACACGGTTTGACATACGAGAACGTTAAGCCCGTTGCTGCAATCGGTGAGATAACCGAGCTGAACATAGGTCACAGCATAATAGCAAAAAGCGTTTTTGTGGGAATCAAAGAGGCTGTCAGGCTTATGCGCCTGCTTATTCAAGAAGCGCAATGGAGATAGGAATAGATATAGAGGAAATCGACAGAATACAAAAAGCACATAAAAAGTGGGGAGAGCGTTTCTTGGAAAGAGTATATACAAAAAAAGAGGTAGAGTACTGTTTTATTAAGCAAAACCCGTATCCTTCGCTTTGCGGAAGGTTCTGCGCAAAAGAGGCTGTAATCAAGGCAACCTCCGACAGCTTATCATTTAAAGAGATAGAAATAATTAACGACAAAAAAGGCAAACCCGTTGTATTTATAAACGGTAAAAAATCAGACATAAAAATATCTTTAAGCCACTCAAAAAAATACGCAGCGGCGGTGGCTGTAGCTCAATGAAAGAGATTGAGGCATACCGAAGGCTATCGGATATATTGAATAAACTTCAACCCTATGCCATAGATTTATCTCTTGAAAGAATAAAATCGTTTTTAAACAAGATAGGTAACCCTCAAGATAGCTTTAAATCAATAATTATCGGAGGAACAAACGGAAAAGGTACGCTCAGCCAATTTTTAAGCGATGCTTTTATTGCACGCAGCATCAAAACGGGTACATATACCTCACCGCACTTAATAGATTTGAACGAACGATTCAGGATAAACAACAAACCTGCCAGCTATTGCAGGCTGCTTGATGTCGCCCTGAAGATAGAGCGAATAAACAGTGTCAATCTCACATACTTTGAGTTTTTAACGGCTGTGGCTTTTGAGCTTTTCAAGCAAGAAAAAACAGAGGTGGCGGTATTGGAGGTCGGGATGGGAGGAGAATTTGACGCAACAAACGTTGTAAACCCGATGGTTAGCGTTATAACACGCATATCTTCAGACCACACGGAACATCTTGGCAAAACCGTAGAAACAATAGCCAAAACAAAATCCAAAATTATAAAAAATGTCGGAGTTATCGGAAAAAACAGCAAAAAAGTTACAGACGAGATAAGAAGAAACACCTCTGCAAAGTTGTTTTTTGTAGATGAGTCGCATTTAAACAAAGCAAAGAGAATGAATACCATAATGAAAGGTGCAGCAGCAAAAGAAAATACGGCAACCGCCCTTTTGACTATTGAAGTTTTAAACAAACTCTACGGTTACAATCTGGACTATAAAGCAATTGAAAACAGTTTCTGGCAGGGCAGGTTTGAGGTAATTAAAACAAAAAACAAAACGTTTATTTTAGACGGTGCTCACAATAAAGGCGCAACATTGAAACTGGTGCTATCTTTAAAGAATTACAGCAGCAAACTCTTGATATTCTCGGCTTTAAAAAGCAAAGATTGGAAAAACAGTTTAAAACTGCTCTTTCCGCATTTTGAAAAAATCATATTGACGCCTATTGCAGAGCACAGACTCTCTGAGGATGTGAATAGTATTAAAAATGCAATTGACAAACAAAAGAAAGTTATCACTGCAAAAAACGTCAACGACGCTATCATAAAAGCGATGGAATATAAAGAAAATACCATAGTTATAACAGGTTCCTTGTATTTAATAGGCGAAGCAAAAGCTTGTAAAATCCACAAAGAATTTCTGCCATAGACGATGTACGTGTAGTATCAACTCAATAAAAACTCTTGAATTTTAAACCCTCAAAACACATATTTAGGTTATGATAGATGATTATGAATCAAAGAGAAAATATATGGTTGAAAGTCAGATTATAAGAAGAGGAATTAAGGATAAAAATGTCATAAACGCTATGTTGAAGGTAGAAAGACATCTTTTTGTTAATGAAAATCTCAAAAACGAAGCCTATGAAGACTATCCCCTGCCAATCGGAGAGAGTCAAACAATATCACAGCCCTACATAGTTGCCCTTATGAGTGAGGCATTAGAATTAAACAAAAAAAGCAGAGTGCTTGAAATAGGAACGGGCTGCGGCTATCAAACGGCAGTTTTGGCTGAAATCGCAAAAGAGGTATATACGGTTGAAAGAATAGAATCGTTAAGTCTGAAAGCCAAACAAACTCTAAATTCGC
Organism: Desulfurellales bacterium; assembly: GCA_027035575.1. Classification (GTDB taxonomy): domain Bacteria; phylum Campylobacterota_A; class Desulfurellia; order Desulfurellales; family Hippeaceae; genus S144-51. The sequence goes on from JALVUQ010000033.1 coordinate 44,137, forward strand.
TCGGATATCAGAATATCCTTTTTAAAATAGGAAACGGAGCCTTAGGGTGGAAAGAAAATGCTCCTTTTGATGCAATAATTGTAACGGCAGCGGCAAAAAAGGTATATGAAGCGTATATAGAACAGTTATCCAAAAACGGGAGACTCGTTATACCCGTTGAAGAAAGCAGGTTTTCAGGGTATCAAATACTGAAAAAAATAGTGAAATCAAATAACGGACAAATAAAGGAGTATTCGCTTGGCGGGTGCAGGTTCGTGCCCTTAATAGATTAGTTTTATCTCAAATAGTCAAATAAATTTTGCGAGGTCAATTGTGAACCGGTATTCAACAAGGCTTTCATAACCGTTAAGTTTCTTTGATAGTCGGTATAAACCTTGGCAACATTAGCGTCTTCCAGCTCTGAAATCGTTTTTGAATTTGAAACCTGCGTGTAGCTGATTCTGGACTGGGCAAGACTCATTCTGTTTGTTCTCGCACCGACAACAGACCTTGCGGCAAGTATTTGATTCAGCGCTTCTTCGGATTTTCCTATGGCATTTTCTATTGAATTGCTCAGCTTAAAAGAGAAGCTGTCGCCTTTTTCAAACACCTCTTTAAGTCCGTCTGAGCTAAAATTGAGCGTAACACCGGCTACTCCGTTTACACCGGTATCGTTTTCGTTAAAGCTGTTCTTTGCCTGAGTTGTTTCTATTACTATATTGTTCAAATTATCAGCATTTTTGGCATTGTAAATCAAAATTCCATCCTTGTTCGTAACCTTTATATCGTATTTGCCCGCATTGTTCACTATATTTACGGTAGCAACCTTATCATTATTTCTGTCTGTGACCTCTAAAGTAGCCTTAGCTCCGTCAACAGACAGGTCGTTTGAGCCTTCCGCAACGCTAACCGTCCAGGTATCGTTATTACCGCCAAGATATTCCCCTGTTATAACAGGCTTCATTGTCGTACCTTGACTCCAGTGTGTCGGTAAACCTATCTGATTATTCTCGTTGGGATGTTTCAAGGCATAGCTCGCATCTCTCATCTCTTTAAACACATCTATACCTTTCCCAAGAACCGTTTGATTGAACACACCGAAAATGTTGGGTTTTATTTGAGAGGGAGAGGTTGTTGTATCCTTTATTGTAAAAGAGAGATTAAACTTACTGTCAGACGGTCTTTTGTCTTTAAAAAACAGATGTCCGTCTTTCACATATCCATCAACCGTATCTTTAAAGCCTCCGCTTCCTCCCTTGCTGGTTTCAAAAAAATAACCGAATACGGGGTTATTGTCAGATTTCTTATAAGCGGAGACGGATAAATCACTTTCTCCGTTTTTATTATCCTCAATCACTATTTTGCCGTGATTTACTTCTACCGTTGCATCGAAATTTGTTGCAATAAACTGATTAATACTCAATAAAGTTGTGCCTGCACTAACGGCATAGGATACATTAACAGCCACACCCGAATGGTTTGTACCCGAAAAAACAAGGGTTGATGCTGCTGCAGCAATGCCAAGACTTCCCAAGGTTGTCGAGCCGACGGCAATTTTTCCGCCTGATGTGATAAGGGTTTTGTTATTCGTCAACTCCTCTGTTGAATCCAAACTCTCAACCTTATTTATCAAATCGTTTATTGTCAGTGAGGTTGAACTCACATTAAACACACCGCTAACGATATTTCCGTTATGGTCTGTTCCCTTAATCTCTATGGCATACCCGGTATCAACAGCCACGTTTTTCAATGATTCGGCGAGTGTTATGTCTGTCAGTTTAGTTTCTTTTGTTACGGGATTGTTGGTGGTTTTATCGAGCATATAGTTGTTGTTTTCAACCGTTTGATTTGTAGGTTTGTAAATATCCTTCGCCGTTATAGTGATGGGACTTGTTAAACCGTCCGAATATTCAACGTCTCTTTCGCCGTCATCCCCTTCGTATATATCGTTACCTCCGGCTTTATAGGATACGGATATTGTTTGTTGTGAGGTAACGTCAGCCAGCTTGATTTTAATGCCGCGCCCCGTATCTATCCATTGATTTTCCTTACCGCTGATATCTATCGAATCGGACAAAATATTGCCGCCGACATTAGACTCGTCTTTGGAGTCCGCATCAATCGGAACTACTCTACCTGCACTGTTTGTAATATACAACCGTCCGTCTTTTATATGAATCTTGTAATCACCCGTTGCAAACTGATTTACATCTTTATAAACATCGGATATCGATGCTTCAACGTTTGAACCGCCCGTATCGGTAACTACAACCTCTTGTGTTTCGTCCTGTATCGGTTTTGTATCACTCTTAAAACCCGAAAACAGATATTTACCCTGGAATATGGTATTGGCTGAATTCCTTAATTCATCGGTTATACTGTCTAACTCTTCGGATATTGCCGTTCTGCTTGCATCGTCGTTATTTGTGGAGTTAGCTCCCTCAACAAGCAGAGCCCCGGCTTTGTGTATCAAATCATCGGCATTTGAGAGTGCCGTATCTTCCGCATTCAACACGGAATTTGCGGAATCTATATTTGTAACATACTGGTCAAATCGCATATTTATATCTTTTAACGACAGAACCTTAGAAAGGGCTATGGGGTCGCTTGATAGGTTTAAAAGACGCTTGCCGCTTGCCAATTCTTCGTTTGTTACGTAGGTTTTTTCATTAACCTTGTTAATGTTATAAAGAAAATTATTAAATAAAATACTGTCTGTTATTCTCATTTGACCATATTCAACAATGTTTGGGTCATATCGTCAATAACCGAAATAAATTTTGCGTTTGCCTGATACGCCCTCTGGAATTTAATTAAATTAGCCGCCTCTTCATCCAAAGAAACACCCTCAAGAGACTGCTTTGTCGTCTCAAGCTGATGCACGGTAGCCTGTTTGGCTTTGTAGATGCTGTCGTATCTCTGCTTTGCAGAGCCCACGGTACCCAAAAAAGCATTGTAGTACTCGTCTATGCTTTGAGTATTGTTTACCATAACCTTTTTCAATTGCAGTTGAGCAACAGCCTCTGCATTAGAACTATCCCCCGGCTTCAGTGTTTTTCCGGCTGCTATTTTGCTCGGGTCGTTTTGTAAAACAGAACTAACGCTCATATCTTTTGCCGAGTGCCCCGTAAAGAATGTGTTAATGCCGGTGGCTGCCAAGAAGTGCGAACTGTCGTATGTAAACGAAACCTTATATCCGTTTTGGGCTACTATTTGCACATTTCCGTTTTGAGAAGAAGAGATGTTCATAGTAGCATACTGGTTTAGCTCGGCATTGAATTTTTCAACTATATCGTTAAACGTGTCGGAACTATTGACTTTAACCGTATATGTCCCGATATCGTTTCCGTTATCGTCCGTTACTTTAACCCTAAAAGAACCTGTCTGTATAGGCATATCCAAGCCGGTAGCATCACTTGAGCTGACAACGGCATTTGAATCTTTAATTCTGTATGCCCCTACAACCTGAGAGTAAGCCGTCAAACCCGTCCCTGCAGAATGAATCTTATTAACCTCTTGAATCAATGTTTTTGCTATATTGTCAATATCTTTCTGATAGGTTGGTACTACATCGTCTCTTAGCTTTAAGGTGGCACCGAGCTGCCCACCCTTTATTCTCATTGTTATATCCTGTTTATTGCCCGCACCGTCAACGAAATAAATCTTGTTAAACTGCTCTCCGTGAAGTTTTTCAGCCGTTATTTCATTGTATGTCGTGCCGGAAACAATAGGCATACCGCCAAGCAAAACGGTCATCTCCGGTTTGGTTTGTGAGTTGTATGAGCCTTCAAGTATGGTAACATCAGCCAGCTTGCTCAACTTATCCAGAAGAACACTTCTTTCGTCTCTTAAAGAGTTTGCATGGTCGTTTTTGCCAAGCTCACCCTTCTTTATTTCATAGTTCAAGTCGGCTATTCTTTTGGATAAACTGTTAATCTGCTGTGCTATATATCCGGTTTGCTCGTCAAGTCCGTTTCTTATTTCGGACAACGAATTATAGGAGGCATTTATGCTGTCCGAAAGCGTTTTGCCCTTCTCCAGCACCTGCTGTCTGGCAGTTTCCAAATCGGGATTAAGAGCAAGTGCGTGCCACGCATTAAAAAACTCGTCCATAGCACCCTTTAAGCCTACATTGTTTTCCTCGTTAAAAACGTTTTGCACATCATCCAAAGCCGAATTCATAGTATTATAGAAAGACTCGTCCATATATGCGGCTCTGGTTCTTTTATCTATCAAATCGTTTCTTGCACTTACGATTTGATACACTTCTGCTCCTGTTCCGAATGTACCCGGGTGGGTGAACATAGGTATGGAGCTTACAATTTCAACCCTCTCTCTTGTGTATCCCGGAGTATTGACATTGGCAACGTTGTTTCCCGTGACATTCATTGATTCCTGATTGACGTATAAACCGCTCTTTCCAATGTACAGACCGTCAAAAATACCGGGCATATCAGACCCTCACGCTCAAGGCTCTCTGAGTGATACCTATTGTTGCGTCTTTATCGTAATTTTCACTCTGATTTTTCACAAACCCCATATACATATTGACCATACTGTTGTAAAAAGAGACGCTCTCTTGCGTTATCATACGATTAACTACGGATTCTTTGTTAAATTTATCCATCAATTCAAGCAGCTTACCGTTTGTAACCCTTATGTGGTCTATACTGTTTTGTTTGCTTGCCATAAAGAGAAATTCATTTATATTCTCAACTCCGTATTCGTTTAAAACGTTTTTCAATTCGTCTTCAAGGTTTTTAAGATTTAATCCGATATACTGCTTCAACTCGATAACCTTTGAAAGATTTTCCATATCAAGATTTATCAAATACTCCCTCTCGTCTTTCAAAACGGACAGAAGTTCTTCGTATATGTTAACAATAGATGTCATTATGGAGCTTACCTTCTCCAAATCATTCACCGCTCCACTCCCTCAAAATAGCCTTCGCCGTTTCCTCTATGTTCGGCTTGTACGTTCCGTTGTTGACTGCAAGCTTAATTTCATAGAGTTTATCGGTCAAACCTTTGGAGTTGTCCAGTTCAAGCAGAATTTTGGCGTCTTTGGATATTTCAACCTTATCGTCCTTAACGGCACTCGCAGGCGCAGCAGCCTCTTTCTCAACAGCTTTTTTAGGTTGATTTTTATCCAAAATTTTTGATTGTTTGCCATATTTACTTATCACATCGCCCATCAAATCATTGATTTTCATCGAAACACCTCCCTTGAATTCACCCTTTCTACCTTACTTAATCGGATAAAAAGGCTAAAACTTTAGTCTCTCCCATACGCATAAGCAAGAACCTTTTTAACATAATTTTTCGTTTCTTTGAAGGGAGGAATGCCTTTGTATTTTTTTACGTTTTCAGGTCCGGCATTGTACGCCGCAACGGCAAGTTTTTCATCTTTGAACTGATTTAAAAGTTGTGAAAGGTATTTAACACCACCCATAACATTCTCTTCTATGCTCCGGGCATTTTTTACACCCAAATCCAAAGCCGTTTGCGGCATAAGCTGCATAAGACCAACAGCTCCCGCTGTCGATACCGCATTAGGATTAAAGTCAGATTCCGCTTTTATTATTCCGTATATGAGTTTTTTAGGCACGGAATACATCTTAGAAGCCCTATCAACGACTTTGTTTATATAATCCTTATCAGCCGTTATCTGTCCGTAAGACTTCAGGGGTTTAAAATTTTCCTGTTTGAGTTTCTTAATCTTTATATCTCCGTTTGAGTGTTTTTTATACTCTACATACTCTTTTAAAGAGTTAAACAGCATTTTGCCTATTCCAAAAGGTGAATTATCGGTCATCTTTTTTGCCAGGGCGTCTATGTACATAGATTTGTATATATCGTTTTGGGCATCATCTTTAATCAAAGAGTCTTTCGGAACGGTCTTATCCATCTCCTCAAGCATTTTCTGCACCATTATCGCCTCAAAGCCCCTACAGGCTTTTTTCAGCTGCATCAATTTGGTCGTATCGGTTATGTTATTGTTTAATTCCTGTATCATCACATCATCTCCAAATCTGCGTTTAAAGCTCCGGCTGCTTTTATAGCCTGGAATATAGCCATCATATCCCTCGGGGTTGCACCTGCTTTATTTAGGGCTCTAACCAAATCGCTGACCTTAGCACCTTTGGAGAATGTTAAAAACGTGCCTTTGGATTCCTGCACGGAAACCGTTTTATTATTGACCACCTTGGTTTTTCCGCCTGCCAAGGGATTGGGCTGAGAAACCGATTTTTTGTTTTCTATCGTAACGGTTAGATTGCCGTGTGAAATGCTTATGGGTTCAACCGTTACATTCCCCCCGACAACCACCGTCCCGGTTTTTTCATCCAGAACAACAACCGGTTTTGATATGGCTTTTACATCGAGTTGATTTATCTGAGAAATCAACTCAACAACATTTCCTCTATAAAGAGGCGGAACTACTACCCTGACGCTGCCAGAATCTTGGGCAAAGGCAATGTTTTTTCTATAAAATCTGTTTATAGTGTTGGCTATCTGTGTTGCCATAGTAAAATCGGGCTGCTTGAGTGAATAGGTTATCGCATTTTCAGCATTTATATCCACATTAACCTCTCTTTCGACTATTGCACCGTTTGGAATTCTTCCGGCTGTGGCGTGATTTTTCCTAACCTTATTGCCGCCACCGCCGCCCAGATTAAATCCGCCTATGGAAACAGGACCCTGCGCAACGGCATAAACATAACCGTTCCCTGCTTTTAAAGGTGTCATTATAAGGGTGCCGCCCTGCAAACTCTTGGCATCTCCCATAGAAGAAACCGTAACATCAATTCTGTCTCCCTGTTTAGCAAACGGAGGAAGTGTTGCCGTTACCATAACGGCAGCAACATTTTTTGTCTGCAAGGAGCTAATCACACTATCAGAGAGCGTAACGTTCATTTTCTTAAGCATATTTGCAATCGATTGAATGGTAAATGTCTCGGTGCTGCTGTCGCCCGTACCTGCCAATCCCACAACAAGCCCGTAACCTACAAGCTGGTTTGTCCTTACACCCACTATGTTTGCAACATCGCCTATTCTTACATCAAAAGCATTTGCGTTTAAAGATATAAAAAAAACCAACAAAACAACTAACAGCTTTCTCATAGCAAAACTCCTAAAAAGGACGTATAAGTTCCCATAATTTGGCGAGCCACCCCTGATGGTTAGTGCTGCTTACTATACCTCTTCCGTTGTAAAAGATTTTCGCATCCGAAATGTATTGAGAGCCTATAGTGTTATCATTTGTTATTTGATATTTATCTATTATGCCCGTTAAAATCAACGTCTGTTCATCACCGTTTGCAAACACCTGTTTCTCGCCCCTGATAAACAACCTGTGGTTTGGCAAAACCTTCACAACCCTTGCCGTTATGGTAGCCTGAAGTTTGTCGGATTTGGAATTTTCTCCGCTTCCCGAATATGAACTCGAACCGGAGAAGTTAACCAGATTATTGTTTCCGGGTTTGGCTCCTACAGCACTTAAAAGTGCGTGCTGCGCCCCTACAAATGTTGTTAAACCGCTGCCTGAGGAGGAATTCGTTGCAACCTTTGTGGTTGATTTGGTAACGCTTGAGGCATCCTCGCTGACGATTATCGTAACTATATCACCGACCTGAGTTGCCTTTATATCCGAGGCAAGGTCTCCCTGATTGCTCCAGGTAGAACCCGTATCGTTATTGAAGCTCTGTGTTTGAACGGAAGGCTGCTCTTTTACATATTCGGGCATCTTTGCATAACGCACCTCTTTGTTTGAAACGGAGCACCCAACTAACAGAGTCGAAACGGCAAAAAATAGCAAGAATCTTTTCACTCGACATCCTCCATAGAGAATTTTTCCACATATATTTTTTAGCAAATTTCATTCCCAATTGTGTTAGTTTGTCCTTATACGTATATAAAACTCCCTATGAACAATAAATTTGATAATAGTGTTGTTTTTTTAGTAAACGGCACAAACTCTGCTTTTGTGCCTATAAAAAATTGACACGCCAAATATTAATTATCTAACTTTGAAAGAAACTACATCCATTTCCTTACCGTTTAGCGTTATTCTTACTCTGTATATTCCCGCTGGCCAGTCCCTATCGCTCTCAATTCTAAAATTGACATATTTGTCTTTTTTAGATGTCTTATTAACAAAAATGGTTTTTGCTCCTATCGGGTAATCTTTGTTTGGCATAACATAAAACCATTCAGCCTTTATTTTGCTGCCCTTTGGCAGCATATAAACCGAACAGGTCAAGTTTATGTAGTGTTTTTTAGAATTTAGATATTTAGGGAATCGGAATGATATGTAATCTTGTTTGTTTTGATATGCGGCACATTTGTCTATACTGTAGCTTACCGATTGGTTATTGTTTGCGCTTCTACAGTTAGCATACGCGTTTCTTGCAGAATCATACTCTATTTTTGCCCTCCTTGCCTCAGGCGTATTGCCTTTGCCCTTACTTATTATGTTGGTCAGCTTGTTGTATGCCCTTACAAACCTTCTGTAGGCATCTTTGCAGTTAAGTTTTTTATTGACGTTTGGCTGTGTATATATTTGTTTATGTTTTTTTGGCGGAATTACAAATCTTCTGCCCGTACAGGTTATATACTTAAACCCGTCACAAAAGCTTTGATTGCATATTTTGCCGCTGCCTATCACATAAGTGGGTGATTTTGCGCCAATGTCGTAATCCTCTTCAAAGGCTATTGCCCTTGTGAATCTCATCTTCCTGCAAAACGCGTCGGCAGCACCCTGCCCGCAATCTTGCGCCCAAAGTCTGCACCAATCCAATCTATAGCCGTTTATCGTCGGGTATCTAAATGTTTTTGTGTTATTTGAAGATATATGTTTTATACCTGATATACAGCAGCTTTTTCTAACTTGATTGGGTATAGAACCTTTTAGCCAGCATCTTGCCTGCGGCCCTTGAATTGTGTATGGCTTTACGTATGTCCACGCCCTACATTTCGGGTCTTTTTTGCAGGCATTTTGGCAAAGCCTGTAATCCGGATAAGGTAAATTGAAGCTTTTGTAATCCAGACCGGGCCTATCTGTATTGACCTCAACTCCACTGCCATAGTTAACTTTTTGTATGTTTAGGCGCGCAACATCATATATGCCGTTTGCCCAACTACCGCCGCATATTTTTGATTTATCACCGCTGCAGTGCATATTGCAGTTTGCAGCCCGCCCGTATTTTCCATACCTGTTTCCGCAAAAGCAGTATCCGCTGTACTGCACACCTGCATATCTATAGCCCCTTCTTGCGCATTCCCTCATGCACAAACTCGGTGTCATTCTATCACTTCCAAAACCAAAGGCAGCCAAATCCCTGCCCCTTAGACCGAACGGGTCGCCCTGGTCTTTGAAGCAACCTAAGTATATATAGCTGTTTTTTGGTTTGTATGAGCTGCTGTTTTGGTTATTATTGAGAAAATTTTCTCCGCTTTCGGCTGTGTTATAAACGGTTTTGTTATTTTGCGCATATCTTTTTATGTATAGAGATTTCAAAAGTATGTCATAGTCAGCCCGACTTAATATCTTTGCTATTTTCCACCTGCCGTAGTGATTTTTCTCAAGTAAAAATACAACTTCAGAGGCGCTGTTGTACGTTTTATGTGTAGCAATACCCGTAATCACGGATTTTGTATAAATATCAACTATTGCACGATTGCCAAATATATTCATTCTTTTTATTTTTATGTTTATAAAACGCTGATTTAGAGATTTAAACACCAAAGAGTAAATTTCATACTCCTTTTTGCCAAAAGTTGTAAAATGCACCTTTATCCAGTTGATATCTTTTCTTTGTACCGCTTTGAAGTAATTTGAAATTAAACCGCCTACTCCATTATTTAAACCGTTTGTTAAGGCTAAGCTGCGGTTTAACAGAAAGAAATTTAAAAAACATAATACCAATATTAAATACACAATTTTTCTTCTCATTTAATCAACCTCCTTCCAGATTCTAATTCCTACTGTCTTTATACGTGATGTTGAGTATCCGTCAGAGTCGGTTATTTTAACGGATATGGGAATGAATACTATATCTTTATAACTATCCGAAATTTTTCTGTATTGTTTGTAAATATTATATGTCGTTTTTGCGTTTTCGTATATGGCTTTCATAAGCTCCATTTGCAGGCTTTGCCCTAAACCTGTTTCCGCCTTTTTTATTAAATCTACGACATCGTTTGTTAAAAACGCCCCTCCTACAACCCAATCGGCAGATGACACGTAATCCTTTTTTGTATTATGGAGAAAAGATAGTGTAGAATTATAATATTCTCTTGTTCCAAAGGCTAATTTTGAGCTACCATAAACCGTTTCGTGACTTATTTTGTTCGTTATGGTTTTTGACACAAACTTTCCCTTCATTTTTCTCATCTGTTCAAACGAACTCCCCTCGTTAGCGACAATTAACACACTCATAGCAACTCTCATATTGGTTTCTAAAAAATCTTTCCAGACCTGAGGCTGTTTGTTTAAATCCATTCCGAGCTGCCCTGATGCAAAATAGAATTCAAATTCATTTCCTTTATATCCGTATTGGTGAAAAACGGTTTTATAGATTTTTCCGCCTTTTATTTTGAATCTGCCGTAGCCCATAAGCTTTATGTTGAATGTACTGCCGTCCAAATCTTTTATAAAGATTTTTGATGGTGTGGTCTGCCAATGTTCCGCATCCATGCCGCCGGGTAAAAGGAATTTTACAATCTCGGGAAACGGGCTTTTAAATTCTATGTTGAATGAGCCGACTACTCCTGAGTTTTTCATTAGGATTATTTGAGACTCAATGGGAAAGTATTTTTTTGCATCTGTTATATCATTAAGCCTGTTTTTTATAACCTTCGGAGTGAGAATATTAGCTATAGCTATGCCTCTCGAATTTGTTCTTATCGTGTTTGTGAGTGTGGGATGCGTTATGTAGTTAACATTTTTACCATTGTGCGTGAAACTTTTATAAGATAACAGGTAAACCTTGCTCTTTAAGGGTTTGCCGGTTGCATCCGTTAATCTAATCACCAGCTTCTGGTATCTTCCGTTTGCTATGAATTGTTTGGATAAAACTTTTACTGCAACGTGTTTTGGCTTTTCTTTTAAATACAAATTGAGACTAATAAGTGCCTTGTATCTACCTTTAGGACTTACTGGTAAGAGTTTTGCATACTTGCCTTGAGCATTGCTTGTCAAAAGATATTTCCTTCCTTTAAAATTTACTGTTATATTTGCAAAAGGTATAGGTTTGCTTTGAGATGAACTTAAAACTGCACCTTTTATAATTACTTGTTTAATAGAGGAAACATCCACTCCTCGTTTTTTAAGTGGATAGTTCAAGTCGTAATGCGTCGCCAATGATTCAAAATCAGGGTGGCTTACCGAAATTAAAACGTCCGTATCTACCGATTGTTCTGCTGATTCTTTCGATTTTCCCGATATGGATGGGTATAATTTATCAATCTTTTTTGAATATAGGTTTAACAGATTTTGCATTCTTCTTTTACCGTTTACGCAATTGGTTACTTTTTTCGGGCATTGATTTGATTTTTTAAACCAGCTTACTACTCCTGATACGTAAATAAAAAAATGTCCATTTTTTATCATAGCTATAGAATAAGAAACCGATTTATTAAAAACTGTTCCATTGTAATTCTTATCAATAGTAATCTGTGTCTCCATAATGGAGTTTTTCGTTCTTTCTTTTATAAATTTTATGATATGTGTATTGGGTTTACTAACACCTGAATCTTTCCATACTTTATCCTTGTTATATTTTTTGTAATTTTGCCACCATCCTTCAAGCACATCTCTTGCATCTTGCGGATTTTTGTAGTAATCAATCAAAACTTTAAACTCCGTTCCAATATCGCAATAGATGTATTTTTTCCTATTTCTCAAAAGTGGCAAATCTTCACTGCATCTAAAAGACTGTGACAAGAAAGCAAGGCTCTTGGATGTAGACGGTCTCAGACCGCTTTGTTTGAATGTGGGCAGTAGGTTTATTTTTGCCGCTTCTTCTTTAGTTAGAGCCAAGTTGCGCATTAACTCTTCTATTTTATCCGTAAATGTTTTTTCACCGGCAAGCTTCATTCTGTGCGGATTGCCGCCAGCAAAAGTTAAAGTTGACGAAATGAATATAGAAATCAAACCCATAAAAACAATTTTCATAAATCCCGTTTTAATCTTAGGCTGTTTAAAAATACTTGCATATGTTTTCATAAAAAAACCTCCTTATTGTGCGAAATCTTGTTAATTCAATTAACATACTTCATTTTTATGCCGTCAAACCAAGCAACATTTAATCCCTGATGCAGATACGGTTATAATAAAGATCTCATCAATACACCAAGAGCAATTGATATGTATAAAAAATTTTTAAAGTTCCACTTTTTTATTGCCGATTTTATATAAAATATACTTTAATTTGTCAACTAAAGTTTATTTATTATTTTTTAAGTCGGAACAGAGATATCTAACCCTAAATTTATTAATTTTGGCTTGATAAGCAGCTTTAATAACCGTATCTATTTGACTGAGGCAGTTCTATCCTTCCACGGCTTCGCCATCTCCAATTGACGGGCTAGTTTGAAAAGCAGAGACTCTTTTCCGTAGGCTGCCGTAAAATGGACGCCTATAGGTAAACCGTCTTTTGTCGTAAAAAGCGGAACACTCATAGCAGGTTGACCCGTTTGATTTGCCAGTTGAGTATAGGGCATTCTGGAAAGCTGCTTGTACGCCAGTTTTTCAATAACATCGTCCAACGATATGACTTTGCCAAGACGCAGCTTATCTATAAATCCCATCAGCAACTTTTCCGTTGACGTGGGAACAACCTCACCTATAAAAGCCGGTGGCTGCGCCATTGTGGGTGTTAGATACAAATCGTACTCCTTGTGAAACTCACCCATTTTACGAGCCACCATATCCCACGTATGCTTTGCCCAACTTGCTTTCCATATTGGAACAATCTCCCCTATTTTTGCAAGTATCCAGGATGACATCTCTATATCCGAAGATTTTATTTTCTTGTCGAGGATTTTTTCCAAATCTTTAAGCAAAAAAGTCACCTCGCCGAACATAGAAACAATATAGCTTTGAGCAAGCTCTTTAAAATCAATATCCGGCGTTTTCTCTTCCATATCATAACCCAACTCATCAAGCAAATCCACGGTTTTTAAAACAGCATTCCTGCAAAGAGGATGTACATCGGATGATAGCGGGTTTTCCACACTAAATGCTATTTTGAGTTTTTTGGGCGGTATAT
>JALVUQ010000034.1 GCA_027035575.1 Desulfurellales bacterium
CCAAAATTGAGACACAAAACAAACCGCTGTTTTCAACATATTCGTGGGTTAAATTTTGTTTATTTAGAGAAACTGCGAGTCTTACAGGCTCTGAAGTTATTTGAAAAGCCGAATTTGCAATCTGTGCATTGATTCTATCATCCTTAACGGAAGAAACAATGTACAATCCGTAACTTAAAGAAAACAGTGCTCTTACATCCATACCAACCTCCCGGTAAAAAATTCCTTATTGTTCTTAATTTTCCAAAATTATTATAAGATAAAAAGTAAGAGAAATCAAAATATTTTTAAGACCGATTCTTCACTTTTTCACAACTATGTGTTATGCTTAAAGCCGGCAGAAGGAGATAATATTGAAGAAGTTTGTTGTTCTTTTGAATTTGGGGGGTGTTAAAAAACCCTCTGACATACCGATTTTTTTGTTTAATATGTTTAATGATAAAAATATAGTACCAATAAAGCAGCCCTTTAGAATCTTTTTATCTTTTTTTATAACTCTTTTAAGGGCAAAGGGTACGTATTCGATATTAAAAAACGTCAAATCACCGGTTTTTGATATAGGGCTTATGCAGGCAAAAAAGCTGCAAGGTATTTCAAAAACAGATGTAAAAGCTCAATTTGTTTATTCAAAACCTTTTGCTCACGATGGAGCTTGCGTCTATATTCCGCTGCATAGCTTTTACTCTCATACCACATACGGAAAAATCTTAAACAAATTCTCAAATGTTACGCCTCCTTTTTGCATATTCGGCGAGTTTTTCGACATTATGGAGGGCAAAATAAAAGAGGCTTTGGATAAAGTACCGGACGGGTTGAAGCAAGAGACAGTCGTTTTATTGAGTGCCCACTCACTCCCCGTTAATCTTGCAGAAAAAACCGAAGACCCATACAAAAACGATTTGGAGGTTTTTGCAAAATATCTTAAAAAGCGGCTTGCAGTCCCGTTATTTTTGTCTTTTCAATCCAAACTCGGTCCTGTTAAATGGTTTGAGCCATCAACGGAAGATATGATTAAAACATTAAGCAGACAATATAAAGCGTTGATTTTGGTAGCTGTGAGTTTTGTTAATGACAATACGGAAACCGTTTATGAGCAGGACATTGTTTACAAAAAATTGGCGTATAAGTGTTCTTTTAAGTATTTTGACAGGCTCAACTGCCTAAATGATGATGATAATTTTATGGAACTGCTGTCTGCAATAGTTCAAAAGAGGTGCAAATGAAAATAGTTGTGGTTGGTGGTGGTATTTCGGGTGTATCGGCTGCTTACCTTTTGAGAAAACACACTAAATATGACGTTGTTCTTGTTGAAAAAGAGAAGCAAACAGGCGGCAAAGCCGCTACCTTCAAAGAAGAAGGATACACGATAGAAACGGGACCTAACGGATTTTTGGACAACAAAGAAGAAATTAAAAGGTTGATAAACGACTCCGGGTTTGACGATAATGTCATTGAAAGCAAAGATGAATCAAGAAGTAGATATATCTTTTCAAATGGAAGACTGTATCAACTGCCCGAAAATCCGATAAAACTTTTTTTTAGCGATTTTTTCAGCTTGAAAGGGTTGCTTGAGATTTTTAAGGAGCCCTTTATTGAACAATATATGCAAGATGAAACACTCGAGCAATTTGTCAAAAGAAGGCTCGGTAAAGAGATGCTTGATAAGCTTATAGGGCCTATGGCGTGCGGTGTTTATGCCGGAAATCCTAAATATATGAGTATGGATGCAACGTTTAAGAAGATAAAAGATATAGAAAGGCAGTACGGTTCCTTGATAAAGGGCTTGATTTCAATGATGAAACAAAAAAAGGCAAAGGCGTCGTCGGCTTCCGGTCCTTTTTCGGCTAAACTGATGTCTTTTAAAAACGGCGTGGGCAGTTTTGTTAATCATCTTGCAGGAAATATTAACCGTATGGAAGGCGAGGTTGTAAATATTGCAAAACAAGAAAAAGGGTACAGGATAGATACAAAAAGAGACAGCATATATGCCGATTATGTTGTTTTTGCCGCACCCGCATACGCTCTTTCAAAAATAACGGAAAAACTTGACAACGAATTCTCGCGAATTTTGAATATGCTTGAATATGCACCGTTAAGCGTGGTGAGTTTGGGATTCGATAAGAAAAATATGCCTGAAATTGTAAATTCTTTCGGATACCTTTTTAATTTAAACGACATAAAAGATACCATAGGTGTTTTGTTTGATTCGAGTATATTTGATTTCAGAGCGCCTGAGGATAAGGTTTTGGTTAGAGTGATGATTGGAGGCGCAATAAAAAAACAGAGTGCATTTAAAAATAAGATTTATGGTACTGCCGTTCAAGAGCTTCAACGCAGCGCCTCTATTTTCAACGCATTCGAATATTCGCATTTAAAAAGGCATACATTTGCCATACCGCAGTACGGATTGAATCACAAGGAAATAATAGACAGCATAAAGGAGTTTGAAAGAAGAAATAGAGGTATTTTCATAACGGGCAACGCATTTTATGGCGTTAGTTTAAATGACTGCGTTGCGGCATCTTATGAGTTGATAAGTAAAGTTCTTTAGAAAAAAGTAACAATGCGCTTGACTTATGAAACAAAAAAAATATATACTGCAATATCAAGCTAAGAAAAGGATTGTGTATGGAAAAAACGGCTCTTTTTGTGATGGACGACGAACTGCTTGTAAATATTTTAAAACTTATTTTTAAAGAGATTGACTACGAAGTTCAATACGTCAAAACGCCCAAAGAGGCTATAGAAAAGGTAACAAAACAGGTTTTTTATATTGTTGTTATAGGCAAAAACGAAAGCACCATAGTTAAAAGCAGGCTTGCCGATATTATTTACGAAAAGGCATTAAAGCCCAAACCTCATATAATAGTAGTCAGAGAGCCGGGTGATATGATATATAAAGCCGACTATATAACAACAATTAAGCATCCGACGTTTCATCAGGAACTGCTCAAATCCATATCATTAATCGATGAAAACAAAAAGATAAAGCAAATACTCTACGGCAATAAACAGATTGTTGATAATTTTATTAAATCGGATGAGTTTTCTCATACCACGCCGAGTGAATTCTTTAAAAATATGAAGGGAAATCAAAAGTTTGAAATTAGAGCTGACAATAAAAGAATGATTGGCTTTGTTATGAGCGGAGAGATTTATGTCCTTTTTTCCGACTTTCAAGACCCGTACGGAACATTCACTTTAGATAGCATAGAGGCTGTTAAAGAAGACTTGAAGATACCGGAGTTTTTATCTTTGCAGCTTGGAAGCAATGTGTTTAAAATGGATTTTAAAGAGTTTATCTATAAATCTTTGGAGAGAATATACGATAAAGACAAGCTATTGTCTTTTGTACCGTCTATAGATAAAACCATTGAGGTTAAAGCGCCGAGCTATATTTTGGAACAGTGTGGTTTTATAAAAAACAACTTCGATATAAAATGGCTTGAGTCTAAAAGTGAAGATATAACTTTTGAAGAGATTTTAAAAGAAAACAGGTATGACCTGAATAAAGTAAGAGCCCTGGTAGCTATGTATATACTTGGGATAATAGAGTTAAGCAAAGAAAGTTCAACGGTGAACACGCAGTTTGATGTTAAGATAAAAAAGAGCTTTTTGAAAAAAATTATAGATAAGATAAGGGGATTGTAGTGGCTGTTTTTAAAATCATTATAACGGGGAGCTTTAATGCGGGGAAAACCGAATTTATAAAACAAATCAGTGAGATAGCGCCTATAACTACGGATAAGCCTGTTAGTGAAAAGGAGATGAGAGACATAAAGGCATTGACAACGGTTGCTATGGATTTTGGCAGGCTGACGGTTGACAATGACCTTGTTTTACACATATATGCGACTCCGGGGCAGGAACGCTTCAACTTTATCTACCCTATATTATTGAAAAATGCCATAGCTTTAATCATACTGGGAGATATAACGGACAGGGAATCAATAAAAGAAATAAACAAATACTATCACGATTTTTATAAGCTGAAAAAACTGCCGGCTGTTGTGGCTTTGACGAAGATTGACAAACCCGAAAAACTGTCTGATGATGAAATAAACTCTCTTTTGAGCGAGGTTCCCAACTACGTTCCCATAATAAAAATTAATGCAACAGACAAAGAGGATGTGAAAAAAACCCTGCTTTTTGCATTGGAACAGTTGGAAGAAGAACAGATAGTTTAAAGTTTAATAAACAACCCAAATCCAAACAGATTATAAATATTGATTTTTGAATATGTATTATTGTAAAATATTTTCGGTCAATTTTTAACATAGGTATAAATATCAAGGGGGGAAATATGAAAATAGAAAAGATACTATCCGCAAACAGAGGGGAGATTGCAATAAGAACGTTCAGGGCGGCAACAGAATTAAATATAAAGACCGTTGCCATTTACTCAAACGAGGATAGATATTCTCTTCACAGATACAAGGCGGATGAAGCATATCTTGTGGGAGAGGGGTTATCGCCTGTTGATGCCTATCTCAATATGGACGAAATAATAGATTTGGCTCTAAGAAAAAATATTGATGCAATACACCCTGGTTACGGTTTTTTGTCCGAAAGCTACGAATTTGCGAAAAAATGTGAAGATGCCGGCATTGTATTTGTGGGACCGAAACCTGAAACCATAAAGATGTTCGGTGATAAACTCTTATCCAAAGAGATTGCCAAAAAAGCAAAAGTGCCCGTAATAGAGGGCTCGAATAAGAATATCGATTCTTTGGATGAAGCCGTTGAGACGGCAAATAAGATAGGATATCCGGTTATGTTAAAGGCGACTGCCGGAGGCGGAGGAAGAGGCATAAGAATAGTGGAAAACGATAAGGATGTGCGTGATAATTTTGAGTCTGTTAAACGTGAAGCTTTGAAATCTTTCGGAAAAGATGAAATAATAATAGAAAAATATATAAAATCTCCCAAGCACATTGAAGTCCAGATACTTGCCGATAATCACGGCAGTGTGGTGCATTTGTACGAAAGAGACTGCTCAATTCAAAGAAGACATCAAAAAATGATAGAGGTGGCTCCCTCAATCAATATAAAAAACGAGACACTTGAAAAGCTGTATAAGGATGCGGTAAGGATTGCCAAAGAATCCGGTATAGTTAGCGTTGCTACCGTTGAGTTTCTTGTTGATAGCGACCAAAACCACTATTTTCTTGAGGTTAATCCGAGAATTCAGGTTGAACACACAGTTACGGAAATGATTACGGGAATTGACCTGGTTCAAAGTCAAATATTGATAGCTCAAGGAGAGAGCCTTGAAGAGATAGGTATTTTATCGCAAGAAAGCATAACAAAAAGGGGATACTCAATTCAGTGCAGAATCACAACCGAAGACCCTCAGAACGATTTTATGCCGGATGTAGGTGAGATAAAAGCCTACAGGTCTCCTGCCGGTTTCGGTGTAAGACTCGATGCGGGTAATGCATACGCAAATGCCAAGATAACGCCCTATTATGATTCCCTGCTTGTTAAGGTGTCAACCTGGGCTTTGAATTTTAAGGATGCTGCCGCAAAAATGACCAGAGTATTAAAGGAGTTTAGAATAAGAGGGCCTAAAACCAATCTGCAATTTTTGGAAAATGTTGTAACCCACAAAAAATTTATAAACGGTAGTTTCGATACTACATTTATTGACACGACGAAAGAGTTGTTTGTTGTGAGAAAAAGGAGAGACAGGGCAACAAAAGCCCTCAAGTTTTTAGCAAACAACATAGTGAATAATCCTTCAAAAGCAACCATCCCTTTGGGCACTGTTCTACCCACCATTCCGAGATATAAGGAGAAATTCGGAACAAAGATACCCGCCGGCACAAGAGACATACTTCTAAGAAGAGGGGTCGAAGGGGTTATAAACTATGTAAAACAGTCCAAAGAGGTGTTGATAACCGACACGACTTTGAGGGATGCACACCAATCGCTTCTTGCAACGAGAATGAGAACATTTGATATGCTTAATATATCGGATATGTACGCATATCATTTGAACAATCTTTTTTCCATAGAAATGTGGGGAGGTGCCATATTTGATGTTGCCTACAGATTTTTAAAAGAATCACCTTGGGAAAGATTGATAAAACTGAAAGAGAGAATACCGAATATACTTTTTCAGATGCTTTTAAGGGCGTCAAATACAGTTGGATATACGAATTACCCCGATAACGTTGTCAGGGAATTTATACGCTTGGCGGCACAAAGCGGTATAGATGTGTTTAGGATATTTGACTGTTTCAACTGGATTGACCAATTGAAACCGGCTATGGAAGAGGTTAAGAAAAACGGGAAAATATGTGAGGCTGCCATTAGTTATACGGGTGACATTCTCGATAAGAGCAGGACTAAATATACACTTGAATACTATATAAACCTTGCACGCGGGCTTAAAGAGGCAGGAGCCGATATAATTGCAATTAAGGATATGGCAGGACTTGTTAAGCCCTATGCCGCCAAAGTTTTGGTTGGAGAAATTAAAAAAGAGACGGGACTGCCGGTTCATTTTCACACACACGATACCAGCGGAAATGGTGAAGCGAGCGTTTTAATGGCTGTTGAGGGAGGTGCAGATATCGTCGATTTGGCTATGAGCTCTATGTCAAGTCTTACAAGCCAGCCAAGCCTAAATTCCATTGTTGCCGCATTAAAACAGACAGATAAAGCCTCCTCGCTAAACGAAGAGAAGGCTCAGGAGGCATCCAACTATTTCGACAGGATTAGGAGATACTACTTTCCGTTTGAAAGCGGGTTAAAATCTCCGACAGCAGAGGTATATACTCACGAAATACCAGGTGGTCAATATTCCAACCTTATAGTTCAGGTCGAGGCGCTCGGTTTGATAGATAAATGGGAAGAAATAAGGAAAATGTATGCTGAGGTTAATAAGCTGCTCGGTGATTTGATAAAGGTTACCCCTTCATCAAAGGTTGTCGGGGACTTGGCTTTATTTTTAGTGCAGAACAATATACAACCGCAAGAGTTGTTGGAAAGAGGAGAAACCCTCTCTTTTCCCGATTCAGTGGTCAGCTTTTTTAAGGGTATGTTGGGTCGCCCATACGGAGGATTCCCGAAAGAACTGCAAAAGGTTGTATTGAAAGATGAAAAACCGTTGGATGTAAGACCGGGTTCTATGCTTGAGGATTATGATTTTAATAAAGCCAAAGAGGAGCTTGAAGATGAATTCAAAAGGGAGTTTTCAAAACGGGAGATTATGTCATATGCCCTATATCCTGCTGTTTTTAAAGACTATGTAAAGTTCAGCGAAACCTATGGTGATGCTTCGATATTCTGCACGAGGTCTTTTTTCTATCCGTTAAACCCGGAAGAGGAGATAGAGGTTGATATAGAAGAAGGAAAAACGCTGATAGTTAAATATCTCAGCGTCGGTGAACCGGATGAAAAAGGCTACAGACGTGTTTATTTCGAACTAAACGGTCAGCAGAGAAATGTCAGCATTAAAGACGAAAAGCTCTCCGATGTCATTAAATCGAACATTAAAGGAGATTTAAGCAATCCGAGGGAAGTATGTGCAACTATGCCGGGTAAGATAGTTAAAATTAACGTAAAAGAGGGGGATTCGGTCAAAAAAGACGACTTGCTTGTTGTTACCGAAGCTATGAAAATAGAAACCAAAATTAAAGCCGGAATTTCAGGAAGGGTTGAAAAGATATATTTAAACGAAGCGGATAAGATAGAAGCCGGAGATTTAATAATAAAAATAGCTTAAATGGTCGGGGCGGGCGGACTCGAACCGCCGGCCCCCAGTACCCGAAACTGGTGCGCTACCAGACTGCGCTACGCCCCGAAATCGACTATTATTTTATAGAGAAGTTGTAATAAGTCAAGAAAAAGTATTTCAATCAAAAGTATAAGAAATGACAGAAAAATTATAAAATCTTTGTTTGAAGTTTGCGGTTTATAAAAAACCTTTTTTAATAACCGTTTAGAGTAGTAGCAGTTGTATTTTTAAGCTTAAAACCGAAAACGTAGAATAAATAAAAAGCGCCTCTTAATCAAGAGACGCCAAAAGAAACTAAAAACCTCTGTAAAAGGAATATCTGCTTTTGTAGTACTCCTCAAAATACCCCTTTTGTTTTTTGAGAGCATCGAAGTGTCCCTCTTCCCATTTTGCAAGATATAAAAAGAATTCTTTCAATTTTTCGCTGTCTGCTTGTTTCGCCATATCCTTATAAAATTGAGCCGCTTCGAGTTCGAGCTTCATTCCTATGGACAGCGTTGTCATCTCGAAATCTTTCTCTTTGACGAATTTTTTAAATTCTCTTGTGAAGATAGGGCTTTCCGCATCGTCAAACTCCCTGATTTTAGGCAGCTCCGGCAGCTCTATCTCTTTGCCTTTTTCATATTCTGCGTATAGTTTTTTTAGAAAATGCAGATGCATATCTTCATCGTTTGATAAAGACATAAATACCTCTTTAGCCTTTTTGTCGTTGGTTTGCTGAGCTGCTACTCTGTAGAGTTCTCTTCCTTCAACCTCACCCTGCATAGCCATTTCAAAAGCTTCTTTCAAATCCATAACTTCCTCCGGTTTCGTATTTTTTTAGACGGTCAATCCGTTTTTAAAAATCCTCCCATTTCTTATAGTATATAAAAAACTTTACTTATTATCCAGTATTATTTAAACTAATTATTAGAAAGGAAGGTTTATGGATAAAATTTTTATAGAAGGTATCGCTCACGGCGGTATGGGTATAGGAAAGATTAACGGTAAAATAACATTTGTTCACAACGCCCTTCCAAATGAGATTGTGTATGCTGAAATTATTGAAGATAAAAAGGACTTTTCTATAGCCAAAGCGATAAACTTTGAAAAAACCTCAAAACATAGGGTCGAGCCTAAGTGCGAATATTATGAAAAGTGCGGAGGGTGTGATTTTCAGCATATTGCCTATGATTATCAATTAAAGTTAAAAGCCGATATCTTGCGCTCGATATTTAAAAGGATATCCAAAATAGATATAAATGATATTAAGGTTGTAGAGTCAAAGGATATTTTTCACTACAGAAGACGTGTTAAGTTTCAGTGTGCCGGAAAGCGGTGGGGATTGTTTCAAAAGAAAAGCAAAAACCCCGTTGTTATCGAACACTGCAAAATTGCCGATAAAGCCATAAATGAATTCATATCAGGCGACGATTGCATAAAGAAAGAGATAGTTTTAAGCGACGATAATGTTGTAAATAAAAAAGAGTCTGTTCTAAATTTATCCGATGTGGTCGATAATCTTTATTTGATATACGAATACGGGAGTTTTGTTCAGGTAAACAGGGATATAAACATTAAAATGGTAAAGACGGTTGTTGACAGTATAAGACAAAAAAACGTCAATAGGGTTTTTGATTTTTTCGGAGGTATAGGAAATTTTTCTATTCCTCTTGCTGCATACGGGATAAACGTTGTCAGTTTTGATTCAAACAAAGGTGCCGTCAAATCGTTTAACCGGAATGCCAAAAGGTTGAAGCTGGCAAATATTGCTAAATCGATAAGAAAAAATCTTACAAAACCTTTTGATATCGATATCAAGCCTCCCGATTGCGTTATATTGGACCCGCCAAGAGCCGGGGCAAAGAAGGTCGTTGAGTATATAGATAGGAATAAACCTGAATATGTGCTGTATGTGTCTTGCGAACCTTCCACTCTTGCAAGGGACTTGATAACATTAAAAGATTCTTATATAATAGAGAAAGTTACATTGTTTGATATGTTTCCGCAAACCCATCATTTTGAAACTTTGGTTGAGCTTAAATTTGACCAAAATAAAAACGGGAGTTTGTATTGAATGAAAGAAAACTGCCTTTTCTCATATTGATTTTACCGGTTTTATCCCTGCTTCTATCTATGTTTTTGTTTATTTTGGTATATACGATGCAGCAGAGGAAAATAGTTAAAGACAGTATGAAATACGTGGAAAATCTCTATGTGAAAAACGCCATAAATATTGAAAAGAATAAAATAAAAGCCGCATTTAATATTATGAGAAATGATTATAAACATATAAACGATAGTGTAAAACCAAGATTAAAAGAGAGGGTCGATATAGCTTATCGTATAATAATGAATATTTATAAAAACAACAAAGATATGCCAAAAGGCAGGCTAATCAAAATTATAAAACAGGCTGTATGCCCGATTAGATTTGATAACGGAGAAGGATACTTTTTTATATACAATATGAAGGGTGTCAATATTTTGCTTCCGCCGGATAAAGAACTTGAGGGAAAGAATTTGTTAAATGCAAAAGATGCAAACGGAGAGTATATTATAAAAAAGGCTATAAAAATCGCCAAAACAAAACGGGAAGGTTTTGTTGAATGGTATTGGAATAAGCCCGTTAATTATAAAGTAATAAAAGGGTCTCGTCCGTATAAAAAGATAGGCTACATAAGATACATACGACCGTTGGATTGGTTTATCGGTACAGGAATATATGTCAAAAGCGAGCTTTACAGAATGGAGAAAAGGTTCATATCCTTATTCGAGAAGGAGAAGGAAAAAAAAAAGAATATTTTATGGTGTTGAGGCCTGTCGGTATAAAAAAGGCAAAGATTCTTGCAAATTCAAACAGACCCTATATGAAAGGTAGTGTTGTTGACAGTAAGTTTACGGACATCAACGGACACAGTTATATGAATGAGATATTTGATTTCTTACATAAAGGCAAAAAAGAAGGGACAATCTCTTATGACTATGAAGATAATGCCGGAGTGCACAAAGAAATAATATTTTTTATCTTTTATAAAAAGCTGGAGTTGTTGGTAATTTACGGTTTTAATCTTGACAATGTAGAATTTATAGTCAAAGAAGCCGAGAAGAGATATAAGGCGGCTTTTAGAAAATATAGAGTTGATGCTCTGTTTCTTTCGATTTCTATAATCTTAGTTGTCGGCGTTTTATTTTTATTTATAGCAAGAAGGGTCAATCTAATGTTTTTCAAATACAAAAAAGAGGTTGAAGAAAAGGAAGAAAAATTGGAGAAACTCGCTATGTATGACAGCCTAACGGGGATTTACAACAGAAATAAGTTCAACGAGATATTGAAGTACGAAATGAATATGTCTAAGAGGTATAAAACGCCTCTGTCTTTAATTATGTTCGATTTGGACCATTTTAAAAAGGTTAACGATAGATACGGACACGATACGGGAGATAAGGTTTTGAAAATGATAGCAAAAACCGTTTTGAACAATATTCGTCTTACCGATACATTTGCGCGTTGGGGAGGGGAGGAGTTTTTCCTGATACTGCCGAAAACGGATATTGAGAAGGCGAAAAACATAGCCGAAGGTTTGAGGAGTAAAATAGAGAACGCTAACTTTAAAGAAATAGGTAAAATTACCTGTTCTTTCGGGGTTGTAAGCCTAAAAGAAGATGATGATGAAAAAGAGTTGATAAAAAGAGCCGATGAGGCTATGTATTTGGCAAAGAAAAACGGAAGAAATCGTGTTGAGGTTTTGTGAGTTTTTACTTTAAATAGCAAGACGAAAATTATAAAATCAAGCCGAAAAATTTAAAAGGGGGCAGAAATGAAAAAATATTTTTATGCAGTAACGGTTATAGGAAAAGATAAACCCGGTATAGTCGCAGGTGTTGCAAAGGTTTTGTACGACAAGGGGTTTAGCATAGAGGATTCCTCCTCAACACTGTTAAAAGACCAGTTTTCAATGATTCTGATTGTTTCGATAGAAAAAAATATGAGCATTCTTGAACTTAAAAAATCATTTTATAAGGTTAGAGCGGATTTGAATATGAGCGTTTCTATCAGAAGAATAGAACCGGAAGAGCTGGAAGAGCTTGAGCATAAAAAAGAGGGGAATATGTTTATGGTATCCGTTTACGGCTCGGATAAACCGGGTATTGTTTATGGTGTTTCAAAGGCATTTGCCGATAATTCGATTAATATAATAGATTTGAGAACAAGGGTGACAAAAGCCGATAATCCTTTATATGTTATGATTATGGAAGTTAGCGTGCCTGTAGAGATTGAAGAAAAACAACTAAACGAGCTTTTGGAAACCACCTGCAGCAAGCTGGGCGTTGACTATTCAGCAAGAAAAGTCGAAACATACGAGCTTTAGGAGATAAAATATTATGCCTGTAAAAGATATAGTGGTATATCCCGATAAAAGATTGAAAGAGGTTTGCAGACCGATAGAGCATATTGACGAGAATATTTTAAATAAAGCAAGAGATTTGCTTGAAACAATGCATTTTTATTCTCACTCCGTCGGTATAGCTTCTCCTCAAATAGGCAACCTTATTAGGATTATTGCGGTAGATGCCTCAAAAAATAAAAAAGGGCAAAAAATAAATCACGGTGAAATGGTTATGTTAAATCCGGAAATTTTGGATTGGCAGAGCATTATAAAAACACGTGAAGGATGTATGAGCGTTCCGGATTATACCGGAAATGTGAACAGGGCACGTAAAATAACGGTTAAATATACGGACTTAAATGGCAATGAACATACCTTTGATACGGAAGGATTTGAAGCTGTTGTGATACAGCACGAAATTGACCACCTTGACGGCATTCTTTTTATAGACAGGATAATATCCAAAAATACCGACCTGTTTAAGAGGAAAAACTACAGGTAGATGGGAAAGCTCTTTAAGTTAAAAAGCAGCTACAAGCCGGCCGGAGACCAACCTAAGGTTATAAACGAACTCATTGGGAACATAAAAAACGGTGTTCAATATCAAACTCTTCTCGGCGTTACGGGAAGCGGCAAAACGTTTACGATAGCCAATCTGATAGACAAAATAGAAAAACCTGTTCTAATTATATCTCACAACAAAACGCTTGCGGCTCAGTTGTACAATGAATTCTCAGGCTTTTTTCCCGATAATGCCGTTGAATATTTTATATCATACTACGATTATTATCAGCCGGAAGCCTACATACCGCGCACAGATACCTACATTGCCAAGGATTCGTCGATAAACGACGAGATAGACAGACTTAAACAAAAAACGACTATGAGCCTTTTAACAAGAAAAGATGTTATTGTTGTTGCAAGTGTTTCTTGCATTTACGGAATAGGAGAAAAAGAAGAGTATGCTTCTATGTCATTTTTGATTGGAGTGGGTGATAATCTTACAAGGAAAGACATTTTAAGTCGTTTTGTAGAGCTTCTTTATGTTAGAAATGATATGGATTTTGAAAGAGGGACATTTAGGGTAAGGGGCGACATTATCGATATATACCCTGCTTATATGAGAAATCTTGCTATAAGGATAGAGCTGTTTGACGATGTTGTGGATAGAATTGTTATGTTTGACCCGATAAGTATGCGAATTATAGAAGATAGAAAAAGCGTTGTTATATTCCCGGCAAATCAATATATTTCAAGCAAAGAAAGAAGGGATATTGCTTTAAAAACAATTAAGGCGGAACTGCAAGATAGGGCTGCATACTTTAAAAGAAAAGGAAAATTGATTGAGGCTCAGAGAATAGAGGAGAGGGTCAATTTTGATTTGGAGATGATTGAGCAGGTGGGCACCTGTTCAGGCATCGAAAACTACTCGAGGCATTTTTCAAACAGAAAAGAGGGTGAAACACCTGCCACACTTATAGATTACTTCGGTGATGATTTTTTAACAATCATAGACGAATCGCACGTAACGATTCCGCAGCTTAAAGGTATGTACAGAGGTGACAGGTCAAGAAAACAGACGCTTGTGGATTACGGGTTTAGACTGCCGAGCGCACTCGATAACAGACCTTTGATGTTTGAGGAACTGCAACAAAAATGGAAAGATGTTGTATTTGTATCGGCAACGCCGGCGGAATTTGAAAAAGAACTTTCCAAACCTCACATAGTAGAACAGATAGTCAGACCGACTGGTTTAATGGAGCCGCCTGTTTTTGTTAAACCTATGGATAGTGCCGTTGACGATTTGGCCGGAGAAATCAAAAAAACAACAAAAGCTGGCAATAAAGTTCTTGTTACCACACTTACAAAAAAGATGGCTGAGGATTTGAGCGAATACTACAACAATCTCGGATTAAAAACAAAATATATGCATTCGGAGTTAAATGCCATAGAAAGGGCAAAAGTAATCAGTGATTTAAGAAACGGTGTTTTTGACTGTATAATAGGCGTAAACCTTTTAAGAGAGGGGCTTGATATACCGGAGGTGGCTCTTGTTGCAATACTTGATGCCGATAAAGAGGGTTTTTTAAGAAGCGAAACAAGCCTTATACAAACATCCGGGAGGGCGGCAAGAAATGTTGACTCCAAGGTTATATTTTATGCAAATAAAATGACCGATTCTATGAAGGCGGCCATAGATGAGATAAACAGAAGGAGAAAACTTCAGGAGGAGTACAACAAAAAATACAATATAACACCAAAGGGAATAATAAAATCAAAGGATAATAAAATGCTTGAGATGTGCAATCTCGACTATATGGATAAGTTGAACGAACCTGAGGTTGTTGTGAATAAGAAAGATATACCAAAGATGATAAGAATGTTAAGAGGGCAGTTAAAAAAAGCCGTTAAAGAGATGGATTTTGAAAGTGCCATAAAGTACAGAGACGAGATAGAAAGGCTTAAAAAACTTGACCTTGAGAGTTAAAATACTATTATTAAGTGGCTGAACAAAGAAAAATTGACGGAGGTAAAATGCTTGTTTTAGAGAATATAAAATACTCAAAAAACTCGAACAACATAATAAACGGTATTTCAATGAAGTTCGAAGAGGGTAAGATTTACGGTATAGTAGGAAATAACGGAGTCGGCAAGTCAACAATCGGTTATATTATTATGGGTTTGAGCGACTATAAGGTTAATGACGGCAGGATTATTTTGGACAATGAAGATATAACGCAAATGCCTGTTAACGAGAGGGCAAAAAAAGGCATAGCACTTTTATGGCAGGAGCCGGCTCGCTTTGAGGGAATAACGGTTAAAAACTATTTGACTTTGAATAAAAAGATACCCCTCAAAGATGTTGAAGAAGCACTTTCTCTTGTGAATTTAGAGCCTGATAAATATTTAAACAGGCTTGTGGATAAGAAACTCTCCGGCGGGGAAAGAAAAAAGGTTGAGCTGGCAAGCTGCATACTTTTAAAACCCAAATATCTTATAATGGATGAGCCGGATTCGGGTATTGATATTATGAGCCTCGATATGATTGTCAAGATTGTTGATTATCTAAAAAAAAGAGGAACGGGCGTTATTGTTATAACACACAGGAAAGAGATAGCCGTACAGTCGGAGTATTCCTATTTGATTTGTGCCGGTAAAGTTTTTTTGGAAGGCACAAGTGATAAGATAGTCAAATACTACGAAAAGACCTGTGACACTTGCGGACACATAAATTATGCGGAGGAGAATTGATGGATATTGTCAAAGGATATGAAGAGGAGTTTAACCAACTCGTTGATATATACGAAAAAAATACTGATGATAAGAGTTTAAGAAATCCTGCTGTTGCTACAATTATAGTCAGCGGGAATAAGGTTGTGGGTTTAAACAGCGTTAAGGGCATGCACATAAACTCAAAGGTAAGAAACGACGGACTGATTATGATTGATGTTGAGATTGAGGATAACACAATTATACCAATCCCCGTGCATCTTTGTACAGGTTTTTTAAAGAAAAGGGGTGAGCAGATATTAAAGTTTAACTACATAATAGGCGATAACGTGAAAGTGAAATTTAAGTCTCACTGCATATTGACAAAAGTCGAAAAGCTGCATCACTATATGGAAAGCGATATGTATATAGGCAAAAATTCTCACGTTGTTTACGAAGATGAGCATTTTCATGATGAACGAGGCGGTGTCTTTGTAGAAACCATAACAAAGATGAAAATTGACGAAA
>JALVUQ010000035.1 GCA_027035575.1 Desulfurellales bacterium
GGCAATTGATATTGCTGAAGGAAAAAACAAAGGCATTTTGGACGAAGACTCCGAAAAAAGAATAAAAAACAGCTTTGAACGCGTATCGAAAATATTACAAAAAGATGAAGCGGTTTATGGTATCAATACGGGATTCGGTCCCCTTTGCAGAAAAAAAATATCAAAAAAAGATACGGCAAAATTGCAGTACAATCTCTTAAAAAGCCATGCTTGCGGTGTCGGTGAGCCCATAGACCCTTTTATAGCAAAACTTATGATGATAATTAAGATTCACTCTTTGGCTTTGGGATACTCAGGCGTATCATTGGAAACGATAAAAAGGATTATGTGGCATATAGAAAATGATGTAATACCTGTTGTTCCGAGCAAAGGGTCGGTTGGTGCAAGCGGTGATTTGGCTCCTTTGGCTCATCTGTTTTTGCCTTTAATAGGCTTCGGCAAAGTGAAAAAAGATAATAAAGTTTATGATACGAAAGAAATTTTAGCAAAATACAACTTAAAACCCCTGCACCTGCACCCGAAAGAGGGTTTGGCTTTGATAAACGGCACTCAATTTATGAGCGCACATACGGTTTACGGCATACACAAATTTGCAAACTGCCTTGACAACTCGGATATAATCTCGGCTATTACAATAGAGGCACTCAAAGCTTCCATAAAGCCGTTCCATAAAGAGCCGCACAAACTCAGAAATTACCCCGGGTGCACCTACGCTGCGCAGAGGGTCGGCTTGATGCTTGAAAACTCAGAGATAGTTCGTTCACACATACACTGCAACAAGGTTCAAGACCCATACTCTCTTAGATGTATTCCTCAGGTGGCAGGAGCAGCAAGAAACGCATTTTTACACCTAAAGGAAATTCTGGAAATCGAGCTTAACTCCGTTACCGATAACCCGGTTATTATAAATGAAAATCTCGTTATCAGCGGTGGAAATTTTCACGGTGAGCCCATAGCACTGCCCGTTGATTATGCCAAGCTGGCGGCAAGCGAACTCGGCAATATATCAGACAGAAGGATATATCTTCTGCTCGGAGGAGACGAAGAAGGGCTGCCTAAGATGCTGCTTAAAGATGTAGGTATAAACTCAGGGTTTATGATTGCTCAATACGTCAGCGCGGCTTTGGCAAGTGAAAACAAAACCCTATGTTATCCTGCTTCGGCTGATTCAATACCAACCTCCTTAGGGCAGGAAGACCACGTTAGTATGGGCTCTGTGGCAGTTAGAAAATTTAACGAGGTTTTGGATAACACAGAAACAATTCTATCCATAGAGCTGCTTTTGTCTTTGCAGGCTTTGGAGTTTAGAAGACCTCTAAAATCGTCTGAAGTAGTTGAAAAAATTTATGAGTACGTAAGAGAAAAAATAGATTTTGCAAAGGAAGACAGAATTTTTTCAAAAGATATGGAAAAAGCAAAAGATATTGTAGCAAGCGGAAAACTAATTGAAATATTCAACAACTCGATTAACCTTAATGATAAGCTTAAAACAAAATTCAGCACTTATTGAGGTGTAAATATGAACGATGGATATGTAACCGGAAATTTCGATTGGGTCGGAAGAATTGACGGAAACAATTTTGACAATTTGAGGTGGCATCAGGTAGTCAAAAAAATAAATATAGAAAGAGATATGCCTGATAAAAAAGGTTATTGTCTTGTCGGATTTAAAAGCGACCTCGGCGTTAAAAGAAATTTCGGTCGAATAGGAGCAAGGCAAGCCCCGGATGCAATAAGAAAATATCTCTCTTCAATGCCGTGGCATTTCGGAAACGTTGGTTTGTATGATGCCGGGGATGTGGTGTGTGAAAGCAGTCTTGAGAAGTCTCAAGAAATTCTCGGCAACATTGTACGTAATATTATGAACAAAGGGCTTTTCCCCATAGTAATCGGCGGCGGACACGAAAGCGCATTCGGCTCAATAAGAGGAGTTTATGAAAAACTCAAAAAAATGCCTTCAATTATCAACTTCGATGCACATTTCGATATGAGGGACTACTCAAAAGGCGCAACAAGCGGAACGTCATTTAAGCAAATCGCAGATATCTGCACCCAAAACAAAGAGGTCTTCAAATATCTGTGCGTAGGAATACAGAAATCTGCAAATACGATTGAACTGTTCAATACGGCAGCCCAATACAAAGCAAAATGGGTCGATATGGATATGATAAGGTTTAACGAGAAATCCGCAGTGAAAATAGTGGATGAGTTTGTTAATAATTCGGAAAACATTCATTTGAGTATCTGTATGGATGTGTTTGCTCAAAGTGTAGCTACCGGCGTTAGCGCTCCTCAACCTTTCGGTCTTTCAATCGAAAAATTTTTGAAATTTTTTTACTACATAGCGGCTACAGGCAAAATTATGAGCTTCGACATTGCCGAAGTTTCCCCTGCGCTTGATATTAACAACCAGACATCGGCTCTGGCGGCTCATATAATTTTCAGGCTTATCGACAAAACGGTTCTAAAGTTAAACCTTTAAAAAACCAAGAGGAGGTGTGTATGAGGTTTAAAAGTTTCATAATCGGTTTGATTTTTTCATTTGCCATAGGAGGGGTTGCGTTAGCAGGCGGAGTTATTAAAATCGGCTTTTTTGCTCCGCTTACAGGGTTTGCAGCAGCAGACGGTACAAGCGCAAAACACGGTGCAATGCTAGCTGTTAAAAAAATCAATTCAAACGGCGGGATAATGGGGAAAAAGTTAAAACTCATTGTTTATGACGATGCCGCAAGCTCACAGCAGGCAGTTGCAATTGCCAGAAAACTGATTCAGGAAAACGGTGTGGCGGCAGTTGTAAGCGGCTCATACAGTACACCGACAAGGGCATCGGCTCCGATTTATCAACGATACAAAATACCTCTTGTTGTCGCATACGCAACACACCCTTCAATTACAAAAGCAGGTGATTATGTTTTCAGGATAGGTTTTTTGGCAACGGTTGAAGGTAAAGCCGGAGGGTATGTGGCAACAAAAATATTGAAGGCAAAAAGAATAGCCGTTCTAACGATGGATAACGATTTCGGCAGGTCTCTATCCAAAGGATTTGTTGAAGAGGCAACAAAAAACGGTGCAAAGATTGTTGCAAATATGAGTTTTGCCCTTGGCGAAAAGGATATGTCCCCGTTTTTGACAAAGATTAAAGCATTACATCCCGATTTGATTTACTGCACCGGATACTACTCAGAGGGTGCGTTAACCGTTAAACAGGCAAAAGACTTGGGTATCAAAGCTCAAATATTGGGACAAGAGGGTTTTGACTCTCCTATGTTCTTAAAAATAGCCCAATCTGCGGCAAACGGCACGATAATTACAACAGACCTAAACAGAGATGATAAAAGACCTGTTGCAAAATGGTTCATCGAGACATCCCCAGAATCGACGCTTTAAGAGGAATTGAGATATTTAAGAAGAAGTGGGAATCTTAGATCCTGGGAGCGGGAGCTCTATAAACTCCTTACATTCCTTAAGTATCCCGAACTTATCCGAAGGGTAATATATATGACAAATCTAATAGATAGAACAATAAAAGGGTTAAAATAATAAGTGCTTTGCCATCTGTTCAATCCGTTGAAAAATTGATACTATCAACCTTTGTTCGCAATTTTTCTTCCCAGTGAGTTGTTTTTTCATTGAACATCAGGCAGCTTTAAACTGCGCCTCATAAATTTCCATAACCTGCTGCAATTTATCAGGTTGAATGTAGCTTCTATCAATCTCCCAGTCTTCTGGCCCTCAACCTTTTTTTATACACCCAATTAGTCATGTTTTTAAAAAATCCCTCTTTTTTAATCATACCGCCTCTTTCTGCTCCCTTTGATGCGTATTTTCTTCTCCTTTGTCTGCATTTTTGTAATAA
>JALVUQ010000036.1 GCA_027035575.1 Desulfurellales bacterium
ATAAAGAAAGAGCAAAAGGAGGCGTCGGTCTGATAGTTATAGGCGGGTGCAGCATAAACGATACGGCTGGCGGCGGACACCTGATAGGTCTGCACAGCGACAAATTCATACCCGGATTAAAGCGTTTGACGGAAGAGATTCACAAAACATCCCAAACGAAAATATCAGCCCAACTATACCACGCAGGGCGATATGCCTCGTCTTTTTTGATAGAAAAACAACCTGTTGCGCCCTCGCCTGTTGCATCAAAACTAACAAAAGAAACGCCAAAAGAGCTGAGCATAGATGAAATTAAAGCAATAGAGGATGATTTTGCAAATGCAGCATACAGAGCAAAAATATCGGGTTTTGATGCCGTTGAAATATTAGGCTCTGCAGGATACCTAATATCACAATTTCTATCTCCTTTGACAAATTTAAGAAAAGACAGATACGGCGGTTCGTTTGAAAACAGAGCAAGGTTCGGCATTGAGGTGATAAAAAAGGTAAGAGAGGCTGTCGGAGACAACTTTCCCATTATGATAAGGCAGGGCGGAAGCGATTTTGTAAGGCACAGCAACACGACAGCAGAAATTCTTGAGGCAGTAAAGCTGTTCTCAAAAGCCGGTATTGACTTGATTAACGTCACAGGCGGGTGGCACGAAACGCACGTTCCACAGATTGCAGGTGTAGTTCCCAATGCAGGCTTTGCATATCTTGCCTACGGTATAAAAAAAGCAACGGGCAAACCTACAATAATATCAAACAGAGTATCCACAATTGAACTTGCCTCAAAACTTATCAGAGACGGCTGGGGAGATATGGTTAATCTCGGAAGACCCTTAATTGCAGACCCCTATCTCGTCAATAAGGCAAAAGAGGATAAGATAAAACAGATAATACCCTGCATTTCGTGTAATCAGTTGTGCTTTGATGCGGTTTTTAAAGGTAAGGAGGTTGGCTGCAGCGTTAATCCTGTTGCAGGCAAAGAACTTTTTTATCAAAACGGCATTAAAAAAACGGATAAAACAAAGAAAATAGCAGTTATCGGCGCGGGCGCGGGCGGAATGTCGGCAGCAATCTATGCGGCTCAAAGAGGCTATCGGGTAACGGTTTTTGAAAAGAAGGAAAGAATAGGCGGACAACTGCACATTGCATCAGCTCCCTCAGATAAAAAAGAGTTTGCAAACTTAATAACATACTTTGAAAGCGAGGCGGAAAGGTTAAATATAGAGGTTATAACGAACAGGGAAGTCAAAGAGGATGATATTTTAAAGGATAATTACGATGAAATTATTATTGCAACCGGCGCAAAACCGATAACTCCAAACATAGAAAATATAAACTCGGAGAATGTTGTTAAAGCCGAGGATGTTTTAAGCGGTAGGGCAGCTTTGAAAGACAGGGTTGCCGTAATCGGCGGAGGAGCCGTCGGAGTTGATGTAGCCTTGTATATCCTTGAGCATTCGAGAATAAATGCCGAGCAGGCAGCATTTTTACTTAAATGGGAGGCTGAAAGCTGCGATAAGGTTAAGGAGCTTGCAACAAAAGGCTTTAAAGATATAGCTATTATTGAAATGCTCGACAGCATAGGAAAAGACATAGGCAAAACAACGAGATGGATTGCCTTAAAAGAACTTGCATTTTGTGGTGTTAAAATTATAACAAATGCCAAAGCCAAGAGGATAGAAAAAGACGGAATTGTCATTGAAGATAAAGATGCAAAAGAGAGCAAAATACCGGCTGATACCGTTGTGCTCTCCGTGGGATATAAGCCGGAAAACAGGCTTTACGGTATGCTAAAGGAAAAGTTGGGCGATAGAGTGCATATCATAGGAGACGCCTATAAAGTTGCAAAACTGCCCGATGCAATACACAACGGATTTAAGTTGGCTATGGAAATTTAGGTATTAAATTTAGATTGATAATATTATAAGGCTTGCTTTTAACATAATTTAACTTGAAAAATATCGAATTTTGGATATAAGAGGTCGAAGTGCATTAAAAAGGAGAATTTTTATGGAGAAAAAATTAAGCAAGGTTGAGGTAAAAGGCATCGAGGCGTTTATGTACGATAAGTTGATGGTTATTTTGTCGGGCTTTTCGTACGATAGGTTTATCAACAAAGTTATAGAAGATATGAAAATAAAAAAAGACGACAAAATAATAGATTTCGGCAGCGGCAGCGCTAAAAATATCTGCCTTATGAACAAATACACGAATAATCTCATCGTCGGCTTGGATATAGGTGCAGAGATGCTTTATTTAAGCAAAAAACGGTGCAGAGAGTATAAAAATGTCAAAATATTCCATCACGACATAAGAAGCAAAACCCCGTTTATTGAGGAGTTTGACAAAGCATTCATCTCTTTTGTGCTCCACGGATTTATTGACAGTCAAAGAAACGAGATTATAAAAAACGCCTATGAATCCTTAAAACCGAAAGGAAAGTTCTGTATTCTCGATTACAACGAATTCGATTTACATAAAAAGAATCCGTTTGTCAGATGGGTTTTTAAATACGGCGAGTGCCCTCTTGCAACTGAGTTTATAGGGATTGATTTAAAGAAAAAATTGAAAGAGGCAGGTTTTTTGCGCTTTGAAGAGCATCTGCACTACTCAAACCTTGTGAGGCTTTTAATTGCTGAAAAATGAGATAAGACTTATATTATCCGGGAAAACCGTAAAAGAACCTCAAAGATTTGATTCTTTGGAGGAGATTTATAAGCATCTGAACTTAGATAGTAAGAAAAATAGAATAACGGATGCAC
Organism: Desulfurellales bacterium; assembly: GCA_027035575.1. Lineage (GTDB taxonomy): Bacteria > Campylobacterota_A > Desulfurellia > Desulfurellales > Hippeaceae > S144-51. The sequence goes on from JALVUQ010000036.1 coordinate 2,751, forward strand.
AGTTGAGATATATCGAGGAAGGTAACGTAACGGTTATCGACTATTTTTGTGAAGACTACCCGGAAAGCCTGCGGGAGTTGGAAAATCCTCCGCTTGTTTTATACATAAAAGGAAAACTGAAAATAATGCAGCTTCCGCTTGCCGTCGTAGGTACAAGATATCCGTCAGGCTACGGAGAAAAATGTGTTAAATATCTGATTCCGTATCTCGTCAAATCGGGTTTCGATATAATAAGCGGCATGGCAAGAGGCATAGATGCTCTCTCTCATACAGAAACAATAAACAACAAAGGATATACGATAGCCGTTTTGGGCAGCGGAATAGATGTCGTTTATCCTCCGGAAAATAAAAAGCTGTATGAAAAAATTGAAAAAAACGGCTGTATCATCTCGGAATTTCCACCGACAACAAAGCCTGTGAGATACAATTTCCCGTTAAGAAACAGAATCATAGCTGCTCTTTCAAAGGGAACGCTTGTCATTGAGGCGGATATAAAAAGCGGCTCTTTGATTACGGCAAGACTGACAGAAGAGCTTTCAAAACCCGTTTTTGCGGTTCCCGGTGAGATATTTGCAAAAAGAAGCAAAGGAACGAACAAACTCATATCTCAGGGTGCAGTAATAGTCAACGATATTGAGTCTATTCTTTCATACTTTTATATCGAGCTAAAAAGAGAGATTGAAAAAACAAAGGAAGAGAAAAAATTCAACCTTTCCGACAAAGAAGCTAAAATTTTAAAAGCCATTACGGGCGATATATCTATAGACGAGCTTATGATAAAGACCGATATGACCATATCCGAGTTAAACGATGTGCTTTTTGACCTTGAAATAAAGGGTCTAATAAGGCATACTCCCTCGGATATGTATGAAAAATTGTAGGTTTAAGGAGAAAAATCGTTATGAATTTGGTTATAGTGGAATCTCCCGCAAAAGCAAAAACAATATCCAAGTTTTTGGGGAAAAAATACAATGTGGTTGCCTCA
>JALVUQ010000037.1 GCA_027035575.1 Desulfurellales bacterium
TTTGCGTGACAAACCTTAACACATTCCGGGTCGCCTGAGCACATATCACATTTGATTATCTCTTTTCCCGTATGGTTTAATCTTATCGAGCCCCACGGGCAGGATATTACGCACTGCTTGCAGCCCACGCATTTATCAGCATCAAACTCAACCACTCCCGTTTGAGTGTTTTTGCTTAGGGCATAGGTTGGGCAGACACTCACGCAGTACGCATCTTCGCATTGAGTACAAACAGAAGGGATAAAAACGAAATCATCCAAAAATTCACTTATGCGGATTCGGGAATCGAGTGGATTGAAAACACCCGTGTGTACAAACGAACAAGCATACTCACAAGCCCTGCACCCGGTACATTTGTCGATGTTGATAGTTAAAAGTTTCATAGCCTACCTCTAAAACACTTTGATTTAAAGAAGGTTAAACATAAAAAACCTTTTGTTTCTTTAGAAAGTATCCCTTTCATTTTACACATATTAAAGCTCAATTCAAGAAAACAACCGCATTTTTTACCTGTTTTTTTAACCAATCCGTACATATCTGTATTTTCACAATAGATGCCTTTTTTTCTTGATTTAAACATCACAATAAATATAATCTTGCTCTAAATAAGGGGGGAGTATTTCAGACACTTATCAATCTTATATCTTTTTTAAAAACGAGGAGGGCAGATGAAACTAACAGGGTCGCAGATATTTATAGAGAGCCTCAAAAAAGAGGATGTGGAGTACATTTTCGGCATACCCGGAGGAGCCATAATTGATTTGCACGACGAACTTTATAAACAGGATGAGATACAGTTTATACTAACAAGACACGAACAGGCTGCCGTTCATATGGCAGACGGATATGCGAGAGTGACAGGAAAACCGGGAGTAGCCCTTCTAACCAGCGGTCCGGGTGCGACAAACGGAATAACCGGCATAGCGACCGCCTATATGGATTCCATTCCCATAATAGTTTTTACAGGGCAGGTTCCGACGCCGCTTATCGGCAACGATGCTTTCCAGGAAGCCGATATAGTTGGTATGACAAGGTCTTGTACAAAATACAACTTCCTTGTTAAAGATGTTAAGGATTTGGCTTATACTATCAAGAAGGCTTTTTACATTGCCACAACGGGAAGACCGGGACCTGTTTTAATAGATTTTCCAAAAGACATACAGGTTGCCAAAACCGATTTTTCCTATCCTGAGACAATTCATTTGAGGGGGTACAATCCGACCTATCACGGAAACCTAAAACAGATTAAAAAGGTTGCAAAAGCCATAGCTTCGGCTAAAAAACCTCTTTTGTATGTAGGTGGAGGCACGATTTTATCCGGTGCGCACAAAGAGGTTCAAAAGTTGGCTAAGAAATTGAAAATTCCCGTATTTACCACACTTATGGGAATCGGAGCATATCCCGAAGATGATGATTTAAGCCTCGGAATGGCGGGAATGCACGGAACATTCAGGGCTAATATGGCTATTCAGTACTGCGATTTGCTTATCTCAATAGGTGCAAGATTTGACGATAGAATTACCGGTAAGGTAAGCGAGTTTGCTCCAAACGCCAAAGTAGCCCATATTGATATAGACCCGACAAGCATAAGCAAGAACATTCACGTTGATTATCCTCTTGTGGGCGATGCCAAACTTGTGTTAAAAGAGATGCTGTCCGTGCTTGACGAATACAACAAGATTGACTGGGACGAGGTTAGAAAACCGTGGCTGAAACAGATAGACAAATGGAAAAACGAACATAAATTGGCTTACAATACGGATGAAGAAAAAATACTGCCTCAATATGTAATAGAAAAACTTTACGAAATCACAAAAGATGATGATGCCGTTATAACAACTGAGGTCGGTCAACATCAGATGTGGGTAGCTCAGTTTTATACATTTAAAAAGCCCAACAGGTTTTTAACATCGGGCGGTTTGGGAACGATGGGCTACGGATTTCCTGCGGGCATCGGTGCTCAATTTGCACATAAAAATAAACCCGTATATGTATTTGCCGGTGACGGCAGTTTTCAGATGAACGAGCAGGAGTTGGCAACGCTTGTTGCTTATGATAAGCCCGTGAAGGTTATTATACTCAACAACGGTTTTTTGGGTATGGTAAGGCAGTGGCAGGATCTGTTTTACGGAAAAAGATATGCGGCAACTAACATTGAGGTTCAACCGAGCTTTGTTAAACTTGCCGAAAGCTACGGCATAAAAGCAAAAAGAATTACAAAAAAATCAGAGGTTGAAGACGCTCTTTTGGAGATGAAAAATTACAAAGGACCGTATATTCTTGATGCTGTCATTGTCAGGGAAGAAAATGTTTATCCTATGGTGCCTGCCGGTGCTCCCATAAGCAATATGCTTTTAACTTAAAGTGAGGTGTGATGTATGAAAAGAATATTTTCCGTTACGGTTGAAAACGAGTCCGGCGTGCTCTCGAGAGTCGCTAATCTGTTCTCCGCAAGGGGATACAATATAGAAAGTTTAAATGTCGCTCCCATAAACGAAACCAATCTGTCGAGGATGACCATAGTCACAGAAGGAGACGAAGCTATACTGGAACAGATAGGCAAACAGCTTAATAAACTGATTGATACGATAAAGGTAACCGAATACGGTGATGTTCCTTTTGTTGAAAGAGAGATGGCTTTGATTAAAATGCACACCGATTTGGGAACAAGAGCCGAGGTTTTGCGTATCGTTGACATATTCAGAGGAAAAATTGTTGACGTATCACAGGATTCCTATACAATAGAGATGACCGGCGATTCCAACAAGATTGATGCCATTCTCAATCTGCTCGAACCGCTTGGCATAAAAGAGCTTGCAAGAACCGGAAAAGTGGCTATGATTAGAGAAAATAAAAAGTAGGGGGGTAGATTTATGGCTTTGAATGTTTACTACGAAAAAGACGCCGATTTGTCTTTAATTAAATCGAAAAAGGTTGCGATAATAGGATACGGTTCGCAAGGATACGCTCACTCAAACAACTTGAAAGATTCCGGATGCGATGTTGTAGTCGGCTTGAGAAAAGGTTCCAAATCTTGGAAAAAAGCCGAGGATGCGGGATTAAAGGTTATGGAGACAGAAGATGCGGTGAAGTGGGGCAATGTCATTATGATTTTGACTCCGGACGAAAAACAGGCTGATATTTTCAAGGAATCCATAGAGCCGTACCTTGAAGACGGAGATACCATTGCCTTCGGACACGGTTTTAATATACACTACGGGCAGATTGTTCCCAAAAACACAATTAACATTATGATGATAGCTCCAAAAGGACCGGGACATTTGGTTAGAAGAGAATATGAAAAGGGCAGGGGAGTTCCCATGCTCATAGCCGTTGCAAATGACTATTCGGGAAATACAAAACAGCTTGCTTTAAGTTATGCCGCTGCAAACGGAGGAGCAAGAGCCGGTGTTATTGAAACAACCTTCAAAGATGAAACCGAAACCGACCTGTTCGGTGAACAGACCGTTTTGTGCGGAGGCGTAACATCCTTAGTCAAAGCCGGTTTCGAGACCCTTGTTGAAGCGGGATACCCCGAAGAGATGGCATACTTTGAAACATTTCATGAGTTAAAACTCATCGTTGACTTGATGTATGAGGGCGGAATCTCAGATATGAGGTACTCCATTTCAAACACTGCCAAATACGGAGATGTGACAAGAGGTCCGAG
>JALVUQ010000038.1 GCA_027035575.1 Desulfurellales bacterium
GGTAAGAAGAACCGCATCGAGTTTGAACTCATTTGAAAATATTCTCCTTGGTTTCATAAAACCTGCCTCCTTTAAGTTAGTTTATCATATGCACTAACTTGGTGTATACAGGATTGAAGGAGAATCAGCGGATCGCACCGTAACAACTACTACTGAACTGTCATCCAGTAGTCTGACCAACTGCCATCCTGATTTTTAACTTTATAGTGTATTTTATTGTTCTTTACTGATATCACCCTGTAAAGCAAGTTATCGTTCTCGTCAACTACATCCATATAAACAGTGGCGTTTGGATTGCTCGGGTTATCGGGGAACAGCAAGTTACCAGCTTGATCTACGTTCACACTTTCCCAATTAACATCATCGTCATTTGGATTAGAGCAGTTATCAAGCTTTAGTTGAATTGAATCGCTTGAGTTAACCTCAAGAGTGCAGGTGGAGTTATCCTTTGATAACATAACCTGTTTACCGTTGTTATCTTTAAGAAAGTTTATTAACCCTAAATACGTGCCGTAGCGACTCTGTACTTCTGGAACATTGTATAGGTTGTATTTGACGGTTTTGTTGTCATATTTAATTGTACCGTTATCGTAGGATAGTATAGTGTGCATACTGCCATTAGGGTCTCTCACGTATATTTCCAGATTTGCAGTTCCGAGTAACTCGTAGAACGGTTCTCCTTCGTATTCGTATATGTTGTTTGGATTTTCTGTAGGGGATATTATAGTGTAATCAACGATAGTTTTTTCAGTTAAATCAATTGAACTATTATCGTTGGTATCCCCTGCCAAAGCGTGCAGAAAGGCACCAATTTGTGCGGCGTGCTTAATATCAGAAAAACTCCCTATCTTACTAGATTGGAGATCAGCAACAACAATGTCCATAGGAGTGGCTGTGTATCCTTTGTTTGAAGAGTCGTAAGGCGGAGTGTATGCACTAACAGTTCCCAAATCAATGTCGCCAATCTTGAAATCTAAAGTAAAAGTTGACTCCAATGCGGAAATTTTTATATTTGCTATTCCATTTGAGTTAGTAACACTGCAGTTGTATTCACCGTCAAGAGAATCATTGCACACGGTAATACCTTTAACGGTGCTCGCCTCAAATTTTACCGCAATTGTTTCTGTATTAGGCGGTGGCTTTGGTAGTCCATATTCAGAGAAAATGTCCCCGCCGCTATTCCCGCCACCACACCCATAGAGTAGAGTGACTAATGAAGTTAACGCAATGAACTTTCCAAACTTTTTTAGTTTCATCTCTTCACCTCCGAAATATTAATAAAATAGCCTGTTTAGGGCAAATTTAACCAATTTTTAGGACTTGCCGGTATTATTTTTACAACAAAACTTTATCGCTTTTATGGTAATTATACCTCGCTTAATTTTTCTATAAATTGGTCGGGAGTAATTTCTATCTCCCTTAAAATTTCTCTAAGCAGCGGTATTGGTAAATCTCTCCCGGGGTGATGTGGTAAGGTAGTAGTTCTTCCATCCGGATGACGATAAAATACATGACTCTCTTTTTGTCTAATTTTCTCAAAACCTAATTTAAATAAAAGTTTTTCCATGGTTTTAAAGTTAACTATAGGAATTTTAGTCATACACCAACCTCTATCTGCTGCACACCAACGAAATTCGGTAAGTTCTCTTTAAGATTTGGATTTTCTTCAAGGCAGAGCTCTAAAACTTCCTTTAAGTTTTTTTGCAACTCATCCAAAGTAGCTCCTTCTGTATGAGCTCCCGGAATACCCGGTATTATACCTACATAGAGATTTGTTTCTGGGTCCCATTCAATATAAGCAGTAAAAATTTTCATTTCAACCTCCATTTACACCTCATAACTTCTTTTCAGCCTCTCGCCTTTTTTATTCTTCCTTAAATCCAACATCCCAAATCCTCAATTTCCCTCGCTTAACAGCTTAAAGTAGGCTTTCTTAATAGCCCTCACAAACTCCGGAGAAGAGAAGTAGTCAAGAAGAGCTTTGTAGTATTGAACGGACATATCGCCAACAACATATTTCCATTTAGCCGTCATATCCGGATAAGCAAGAGCTTTCGTTTCTTTATAAATTCTTCTTTTTAAAATATTTTTACCATCTTTATCTAAAACACAGATATTGCTCTCTGTTTTTTTTGGAGAGAAAAGAAAAGTTCCCCAGTGAACCATAAAATCCTTCAGCTCCGTATCTACTACAAAATCCGCACTATTCTTATTATCCACAACCCCCCAACCGGTATTAAAGAGGGCTTTCTCGGTTATATGCTTAATCGACAGCTCGGTATTAGCGAATTCCGTATCAGCAACTCTTATTCCAAAACCTATTCTCTTTACATACACCGCCTTACCCTTTCTTTCGTCCTTCACCCTCCCCACATAAAACTTTATATTTCTATCCCCAACCTTTTTACTTTTAGGCACTTTTACCTTGTTTATATAGTTTTTTTGTATATAAGCGTCTTTTACTTTCGTATCTCTAAACCCATTAGCCACACATCCGCTCATCACAACACCTAACCCTATCAGCCCGATAAACAAAACAAATATCTTTCTCATTCTCTCACTCCTTTTTGAGTAATTCCCTTCCCAAGCCATATTGCTCTTATGAAGAAATTCAAAGAAGACTTAATATGGCTCGAACCAAAACGGAAAAAATACAGCTTATCGAGCCTTTTATCTTACGAAGTATATCTTGCTTGTAAAAAAGGCTTGATAATTCCCTTCAACCGAAGCCGTTTCATTAAATTTTCAATGATAAAAACAAGGCGAAGCAAATCGAACGTGTTGTTCTTACAGAGTTAACGGCTCGATAAAAACGGAAAACATCTTAGAAATTTTGGATTTTGGATTGTTTAATCCCTTTACAATAAAACCGCTTAATTGTATTTAATCCGAAATCATAAAAAATACAGCTTGTCGAGCCTTTTGTCTTACGAAGTATATCTTGCTTATAAAAGGCTTGATAATTCCCTTCAACCGAAGCCGTTTCATTAAATTTTCAATGATAAAAACAAGGCGAAGCAAATCGAACGTGTTGTTCTTACAGAGTTAACGGCTCGATAAAAACGGAAATAGTGCATCCTGCACCATTTTTCAAGAACTAACATTTTCAAACACTCAAGTTAGTTTACCTAAATAAACTTCAGCCAGGCAACATATCAATCCAAAGAAATGGTGCAGGACGTAATTCCCTTCCCAAGCCATATTGCTCTTATGAAGAAATTCAAAGAAGACTTAATATGGCTCGAACCAAAACGGAAAAAATACAGCTTATCGAGCCTTTTATCTTACGAAGTATATCTTGCTTATAAAAGGCTTGATAATTCCCTTCAACCGAAGCCGTTTCATTAAATTTTCAATGATAAAAACAAGGCGAAGCAAATCGAACGTGTTGTTCTTACAGAGTTAACGGCTCGATAAAAACGGAAATAGTGCATCCTGCACCATTTTTCAAGAACTAACATTTTCAAACACTCAAGTTAATTTACCTAAATAAACTTCACCCAGGCAACATATCAATCCAAAGAAATGGTGCAGGACGTAATTCCCTTCAACCGAAGCCGTTTCATTAAATTTTCAATGATAAAAACAAGGCGAAGCAAATCGAACGTGTTGTTCTTACAGAGTTAACGGCTCGATAAAAACGGAAATAGTGCAACCTCTGAGCC
>JALVUQ010000039.1 GCA_027035575.1 Desulfurellales bacterium
TCACCGTGTCGGGTCATATTCCAAACGAGAAATACGTTCTAAAAAGTTTAAAGGGAAACTTTTAATATGATTTTGAATTTTGAATGTTGAATTAAAAAATGGGTGTAGGTATGGGATTTAATTGGATGAGGGTCAATATAAAATCCAAAATTTATAATTCAAAATTGTTAGTCAGGGGTTTTACTTTAATCGAGCTTATTATAGCGATTGTGCTTTTCGGTATTATTGCCTATTTGGGTGTGAGCTTGTTGACGCCTGTGATGGAGGGATATGTTGACACAAAAACAAAGACGCTGCTTTTTAACGAAGCGCAATTTTTTGTCGAGAGGGCTTCCATAGAGTTGAGAAACGCCATTCCCAATACCATAAGAACCGGAGACGGTTATATTCAATTTGGGAAGTTCTCTCAATCTGCCTACTACAAACAAACATCTTTCGATAATTTGACCTACTACGGCGGACTCGGCAGCCTATCTGTTAATGATAACCTGTCGATATACAACACAAAACCGGATTACTTTTACAACAAAGAGAGGGTTTATGAAGCTGTAAAGATTAATTCGGATAATGTCACGCTTAATAAAGCCTTGTCTTCTCCATCTCCGTATCACAGGGTTTATTTAATCAGCACGCCGGTCACGTTTTACTTAAAAGGCAGTAGAATATACAGAAGTTTCGACTATCCGATAGATAACGCCACATACGGCATAGATAAAGGAAAATATTACGTTATTGCAAGCTATGTGAAAAGCTTAAACTTTACATATACACCCGGCAATTTTTTGCACAGCGGCATTGTTTCCATAAACCTGATTATGGAAAGAAACGGTGTCAAACTCAAATACGAATACGAGGTGCATATAAAAAATGTTCCCTAAAAACAGGGGCTCGGCTTTGCTGTATGCCGTATTTTTAATTATACTGTTCTCGTTTTTGGGACTGGTTATTGTAAATCTTCTATCCACAACATCAACCGTTTCTTCTGAAAATATCTTATACTCGGAGGCTTTAAGCTGTGCAGAGGCGGGCAAGGAGATAGCCATAATGCAGTGCCTTGAGGGAAGCTGCTCAAATTCAACATACGATTTTAACAAAAATAAGATATTGATTCGCTATGTGAATAATGTTACACTTCCAAACGGCAAAACGCTATATACGGCAACATCTGAGTGTATTATGAGCCTCGGAAACATAAAAAGAGAGATAGAATTTAAGTTTTGGAAATAGGCGGTTATGTATAAAAAGTTTTTCGGATTTTTAGACGAGCCGTTCAGGCTTACGCCCGACCCTGAATTTTTTTACAGCTCCGAGATTCACGACGATGCCATAAATACGCTTGAGTATGCAATAGACAAAAGAAAAGGGCTTATGGTTTTAACGGGAGAGGTAGGGACAGGTAAAACGATGCTTGTCAGGGTTTTATTAAACAAACTGTTAAATACCGAAGTATCCTTTATTTTGAATCCGTTTTTGTCGGAAGAGGAGATTTTAAGGGTTATTGCCAAGGATTTCGGAATAGAGGTTGAAAAGACCAAAAACAAGGGCGATGTATTTAACCTGTTGATAGACTATACGGTTAAACTCTACAAAAACAAAAAAAATGCACTGATTATAGTTGATGAAGCACAGCATCTTCCTTTTGAAAGCCTTGAGATGATTAGGCAAATTTCAAATATAGAGATGGAAAATGCCAAGCTGGTTCAGGTTCTTCTTGTTGGCCAAAGCGAACTTATAGACAGATTGAACGAGGAGAGATACAGACAGATAAAACAAAGAATCGCCTATTGGGTTAACCTTGAACCACTGAATTTTGCAGAAACGAAGAATTATATAAATTTTAGAGTGCAGCAGGCATTGAAGTATAAGAGATATATATTTAAGGATTCTGCAATCAGGTATATGTATAGGGTTACCAAAGGCAATCCGCGCGAAATAAACCAGGTTGCGGATTTATCCTTAATAATATCCGCATCAAATTCAAAAAAGAAAGTCGGCTTGCCCGAGATGAAAAAAGCAGCCAAAGAGTATTATAAATTTACCAAAAAAGACAGAAAAACAGTTTATTATTTTATTTTTGCACTTATTTTGATAGTATTTGTTCTAATAATTGCTTTAAAGGTGAAGTAGATGAGTATTGTTGCCAAATCCTTAAAAAGGCTCAAAGAAAACAAGAAGCCGAAATTTAGCGTTTCGTCTTCAAAAAATATAGGATTCGGATTAAGCGGTTATCTGCCTGTCTTGTACGGTTTTATTGTTTTGCTGTTTGCGTTTATTATTGCTGCTTACGCTTACACAACGTCGGCTTATGTAAAAAAAAGGCTGAGCAGTACGAACTATCCTTCCATAAGCAGCTTGAAAATGAAGCTTGAGGCAAAAAAAGCGATGGCTTTAAATGTAAGAATGCAGCCCAAAGGTCTTGAAAACCTGCTTATATTAAAAAGGTTTGATGAGATGTTTAAGCTTGCCGAAAAAGAAAATAATTTGAAGTATAAGGGTATATACTATTTTGAAAAGGGTGATTTGGATAAATCTTACGGTATGCTTAAACAATATCTTGAAAAACATAAAAATGACAGTGAGGCTTCTGTTTACCTGTCTTTTGTGTTGTATAAAAAAGGCGATTACGATACGGCTTTAAAAGTTCTTAACACTATAAAAACAAACAGCTGCGAGTTAAAGGTGGATAGAGCCATCCTCTATGAAGCCTCAGAAGAATTTCATAAAGCTTTACAGTTATATAAAAAATCTTATATGAACTGCAAAAACCCAGCCGTTAAAAATAAAATAGAAAAAAAGATAATAGTTTTGGAATATTTTTTGAGGAACAGGGATGAATCTTAAAGAAATACACTCTCTTGTAATAGGTTCAAAACAGGTGAACTACTGCAGCATTGTCAAAAAAGGCAAGCGCAGCATATTGAATTCTCTGGCTTATTATGATTTTAATTTTGATAACTTCGAGGAGCTTGACGAGATTATTGAATCCGTTAGTGAAATAGCAGGCAAAGATGCCCTGTTTAATCTCTCGATTATGGGACATAACGTTATTAAGCACATATATTTCTATAAAAAAGGTGCTGCAAATATCAAGGCTAATGTGTTGAGAGATTTAAAAAATGACTATGAAATACAACTTCAGGATTATCTGATAGATTACGAAGCAGAAGAGCTTGAGGATAAAAAGGTTGCTTTTGTAGCCGCATATCCCAAAGAGGATTTCGATAAACTATACGGCTTTATAAAAAAGCGTAAAAACATAAAGCTTTTTTCGCTTGAAATAGGTATGGTGTCCGTAAAAAGGCTTATTAACAACTTTTATAATAAAAACGAAACGAAGCTGTGCATAAGGATGGATAAGGATTTCACCAATATTTTCGCTTTAAAGGGCGATATAATCGTTGTCAGCAGAGAAATTCAGTACGGCTTTGACGGTTTTTTGGATGATATAATGGAGTCTGGCGGTGTGGATAGGCAGAAGGCTCTTAATGTTATGGAAAATATCGGTTTATACAAGGATGAGAATTTCACACAACAAGAGCAGCAAGCCAATGAAATAATTACCGCATCGTTTGATAAAATGAGTATAGAGATACAAAGAACAATAGACTATCTGTCATCAAGCAGAAAGATAGGCGGTGTCAATAAAATTATCACGCTCGGATTTATAAACTTTATAAAAAAATCGGACGTGTATCTGTCAAAGCTGTTTTCGGTTGGTGTTGAAAAACTGGAGGCGGCAAAGTTGATTGAATTTAACTCATCCGTTGATTTTTCGATGGTCAAAGATATGCTCTATTTTGATATTGCCGTTGGAGCTGCAATGAGGGATTTGCTGTGAAAGATATAAATCTTCTTCCCTCTAACATTGCCTTCAATTATAAAAAATTTTTAATCACAAGGTTGTCCCTGTTTATAATTGTTTTAAATGTTATTTTACTGTTTTTTATCCTGTTGGATAATGTCTATATAAACAAAAAATTGGAAGCGCGACTGACAAAAAGAAAAGCTTATCTGTCACAGATAGACAATATAAATTCGACATTTGGAAAATATAAAAAAGAGTATGTTGCGCTAAAGAAAAAGCTCACAGGCTTAAAAAAAGAGATTGAATATTATGAAAAAACCGTTGTTTTGCACCGTTCGGCATATACTGACAGCATTGTGTTTGTAAATACTTTTTATGACGGTGTTTGGTTTGATTCGGTTTCATACAGAAACGGCGTTTTTAATGTTAGCGGATATGCCCCCTCAAAAGTTGAGTTCCAAAAATTTTACGGAGCGCTTGAAAGCAATAAATATGTAGCCGATACGAGGTTTTTTTATATTAAGGAAAAGGACGGAGAATTCGTGTTTAAAATAAACTACAGGGTGGTTTTTCGACTACAATGAAAAACGTTAAGACAAGAGAGATTGTTGTACTTGTTATATCTTTGTTAGTTCTTATAAATTTTGTGTTTTTTAGGTACATCCATTCGGGCTATGTTCACAAAAGAAATATGCTTATACAAAATATTAACTCATATGATAATAAAATATCCGAGGCTATTTTCAAATTTCACAGGAACTTGAAAATATTGGATTCAATAGCTTTAATAAAAAAGGATATTCTGTTTTCAAAAAAGAAAATAGAGCTTTTAAGCAGCAGCCGCACAACGACTTTTGATATGTCAAACATACTCAAAACCCTGCTTGTAAAAAGCGGAGTGTCGGTTTACGGCGTTACCCTGTCGAGTGTTAAAACTGCAAACTCCAAAAAAACCTACTCTTTTAGCGTTCAGATAAAAGATAGTCTGAATAAGGTGCTGAAATTTATGGACTTGATAGAAAATTACAGTGATAATATGTATATTCCAAACTACTCCATAAAACCCAAAGACGGTCTTTACAATGTAAATATGAAGGTAAACTTTGATTATGTAGGTGAAAAATGAGAGTAAAAGTCGCTCTGTTTTTGTTGCTGTTTTTTAGTACGAGCGCATATTGTGCCAACATTCCCGTATTTAATATGCCCCCTGATGACTATAAAATTTTCAGCCACAAAGAAATATCCCAAAAGAACACTCAAGCTCAACAAAATAACGAAGCATCACAGATTCCAAGTGATTTGTCTATAAGCGGCATATTTAAATCGCAAGGTGAGTATTTTGTGCTTATAAATCATAAGGTTTGTAAAAAGGGCGATACAGTCGAGGGTTATACGATAAAAAGCATAGAAAACAACAAGGTTGTATTTGTCAAAAACGGTGTTGAGAGTACAAAAACACTAAGCACGACGCCGAATATAATATTCTTTTCAGACGATACCGTCTCCAACGATAACGATTCCAAACATTAATTGTCGTTTATAATCATCCAAAAGTTGACCGCTATTTTATGGGTATTTTTATCAACGCAGGTTATGGCTATTCTGTCTTTTTTTCGTTTGAATTTTTTTGTGTTTTTTATCAAAACGAGCCCGTTTGAGCCGATTTGTGCTTTTTTCCATCCAAGCTCACTGACATAGACGCCGCAGTTTGTATAGTTTTTCGGAAATGTAAGTTTTGCACCTATTACTGTCGGTGTTTTTTTAATTGTGCCAAAATCGGGAATTTTCTTATTTATCGGCAGATACTCCTCGTTCAATACATCTTTGAAATGCTTCATTGTTGACCAATATTTACCCAAAATTGGCTCCCTTGGGATTAAATAAAGCGGCGTGTAAACACTTACGGAGCCCGGGTCTTGTGTTAAAATTGCCTCAAAACCAGCCCGTTTTGCCGTATCTATAACCGTTTTGTTGTATTCTCCATAAGGTATTGCAAAGGCGTAGGGTTTATATCCGAAATGCTTTTTAAAAAACTCCATACTTTTTGTCAGCTCACCCATTATCCATTCTTTATAGCGCTTATTCGTCCAATTCTTCGGTTTATACGCCATCCTCGGATGGGAGTAGCTGTGCGATTCAAAGTCAATATCGTATTTCATCATTGTTTTTATCTGATTGAGGGTCATATAATCGGGGTATCTTTTTTCTATTGCTTCTGTCGGCAAGAAAACCGTTGCGGGATAACCGTATTTTTTGATAACGGGGAATGCGTTTTTATAAACCGTCCTGTATCCGTCGTCAAATGTCAAAACAACGCTTTTTTTAGGGAGTTTTTTGTTATTTTTAATCATATTAACGACCTGTTTTAGTTCTAAAACCTTATAGCCGTTATTGTGAAGGTATCTCATCTGCTGCTTAAATTGCTTAATCGAGACATTTGTTGTCGGTGTTCTGTTGTCGCCTATTTTGTGGTATATAAGTATGGTTGTTGCATAGGTTTGGCAGGATAAAAACAGGGCAAACACTAAAGCAGTAATAGTTTTCATCTTTAAAATCCTCCGATACTTTATTGCTTTTTTATTCCTATACCTTATTTGATTAAATTTCAAGATAAATGTTTAAGCTTGAAAAGAGTAAAAAAAGAGTCTGTAAGGAAATACAGACTCTACTCTTCTTTTTTCATTACATCTCTATTCCATATCTCGGTCATTTTGTCTAAGTATCTGACCACTATGCCGAACTCTTCAAAGTTGTCGTCTTTATTTGCTTCTATTGTTTTGTTAAGCAAAAAATTGTACAGAGCTTCCAAGTATTCTGCTGTTTCTCTGTCTGCCGAGTCATCAAGCGAATCCCTCAATGCGAGCAGTATGCCGCTTACTCTGTTTAGGCTGTCAATCTTCTCCTCTTCGTTTTTTTCTTCCATAGCTTTATATGCTTTTTTGGCAAAACCAAGTGCTCCCTCGTACAATAAAGACACTATTTGCATTTTATCAACCGTTGTTGATATTAAGACATTTTTATACATATCGTATGCTTCGTTGGATGTCATCATTTTACCTCCTTACTGTCAAATATAATGCCTACGACCTCCGAGAGCTTTTTTTGAAGATTGATAACCTCTTTGGGGGGTATTTCTCTTATCACTTTACCCGTTTTTGCGTTCACAACCTTCACAACGAGCGATTTTATCGTGTCGTTATAGACAAACTTCACATCTTTGTTCAACATACCTACATTTTCATTTATTTTGTTAATCGTGTTTTTCAGCTCTGTTGGAGAGAGGCTTTTAACCTCGTTTTGTTTCTTGGCTGCAATCTCTATGTTTTTGTCTATATGCTGCACTTTGGCTTTCTGAGCACTGCTTTCACTCATATGCTGCCTTGTTGCAACAGCACTATTGATTTTATTCAATACCACATCCGACATTTTCTAACCTCCGGCTTATTTCTTTTTACTATTATCTAAACTGTCAAATACCTGTGTCATATAATCGCTTTGACTCTTCAGCATTCCTATATATTCGTCCATCTGTGCAAATGTCATTGTAAGATTGGCTCTTTCTTGTTCGAGCTGCTTGTTCATAGCATCTATCTGTTCCTGGAGTCTATCGGTTTTACCCTGTAGATAGTTCTTTTCAAGTTCTATGCTGCCGTTTGTGTCTGTCATATCGTACAAAGCCGTGTGTAACTTATTTAAAAATCCGTCATCCAAACCTGTGCCGCTTTCATCCAATACCTTTTTAACGTCTTTAAAGTCGGTTTGAAGAGCCTGCTGGAATTTTGAGGTATCAAGAGACATTTTACCGGTTTTATCTATGTCTATTCCCAAGTCCGATAAATAGGATATTGAAGATTTATCACCTCCGTATTTTCCCATTAAAAGATTTTCAAGTGTGGTTTTTACACCTTGTATGGTAGAGTTTGAGAAAAACGCATCCGCCACATTTTTTTCATCGTCATACCCAGAATTCTTTGAGATGAAATCCATCATATCGTTGTAGTCATCAACTATATTCTGCATATCTTTCGTAATCTTAGAATAGTCCGTATTAACATAAATGGAAAAACTTCCTGTTTTTTTCAATTTTAATTCAATACCTGGTATGTTGTCTGAAAGCGTGTTTGAATGGGAGGTAACGGAAACACCGTCGATTGTCAAATCGGCATCGCTTGATGCTACATTCGGGTCGCCGTTGTCACCGAACGTTAAATTCGTGTCGTTTTGTACAATTGTCAGGTCGTTATTTGTTCCTTCCGGTGTTTTTAAAACCACAATATATCCGCTTCCGTTGTTTATTGTGGTTGCCTGCAAACCTGACCCGTTGGAATTTATGGCGTTTATGAACTCCTGAAGCGTTGTGGGTGTTGAGGAGAGCGTGTTGTTGTCCAAATTAACCGTGTATTCTTTTGTTCCTATTTTATATGTGAAACTCCCGCTTCCGCTTGAAATAACATTGTTTGTCAGGGATGATTCGCTTGTTGTGGAAAGCCAGGTTTGACCTTGAGCCAACGTATTAACGGTTATGTTATGGATGCCGCTTGTAGGTGCTCCCGTGACGCTCACATCTGCCATAGAATCGTCACTAACCGAAGCTGCCTGAGCGTTTAGGTCGGTAAGCATAGTTGTTGCATCACCCATAAGTTTTGTCATTCTCGATTCAAGGGAATTAAATGTTTGATAGTAGGACTCATATTCTATTTTTTGAGTTTGTTTCATAAGTATGGGTTTTTTATCAACATCAATCAGTTTGTCTATCAAGCCCTGCAAATCCATTCCGCTTCCAAGGCCCAAGACGTTCATAGCTCCCAAATCCATAGACACCTCCTTTTCCTGCTTAATAAATCGGATGAAACAGGAAAAACTTTAGCTAAAAACCCGTCTTGTTTTGGTTTTTAACTTTATAAACATATGCCAGAATTTCGGCAACGGCTTGATAGAGCTCTTCGGGTATAAAGTTGTCTATGTTGACTTTTTTGTAGAGTTCTCTGGCAAGCTCGGGTTTTTCCACTATAGCGATATTGTTTTGCTTTGCAATCTCCTTAATTTTTTCAGCTATCATATTGATTCCTTTTGCAACAACCTTTGGAGCTGACATTTTGGCTTCGTCATATTTCAAAGCTACCGCATAGTGTGTCGGGTTTGTTATAACTACATCGGCTTTTTTCACATCTTCCATCATACGCCTTCTGGAGAGTTCCATCTGCAGCTTTCTTATTCTCTGTTTAACGTGCGGGTCTCCCTCCATCTGTTTATATTCGTCTTTAATCTCCTTATGGCTCATCCTTATGCTCTTTTCAAATGTGTACTTCTGGAACACATAGTCCAATACAGCCATAAAAAGAATAAAAATGGTTATGTAAACACTGACAAGAAAAATTCCCTTTAACAGTGCTATAAACACAATCTCTTTGGACGTATTTATCAAAGACATCCAATAGGGCATCTTGGCTTTTATAAAAACATACAAGATGTATGATATAACGATTGCCTTTAAAATGGATTTTACAAGCTCACCGAAAGACTTTAAGGAAAACATATTTTTAAAACCGTTGATTGGATTCAACTTGTCAAGCTTCAGCTCCATAGCTTTGGGTGTTATCATAAATCCTACCTGCACTATATTGATAAAAAGAGAGACAAACAACATAACAATCAAAAACGGAAGCATTATGGAAAACATTATGTAAGTTATATCCTTAACAAGCTGCGGGAAGGTTGCAGGTGTTATCTCGTAGTGGCTTGCAAGTCCTATGAAGTGCACAAAAGACGATTTGAACCCGCTTCCCAGATTGCCTATTGTAAAGTAAAAAAATATCAGGCTTGTAACAAGCAAAAAAGCCGTATTCAGCTCAACCGACTTTGCGACTTGACCCTTTTCTCTGGCATCCTGCCTTTTTTTCGGGGTCGCCTGTTCGGTTTTCTCCTCGTCTTCCGCCATCACCCGACTCCGAGCAAAGAGTAGATATGTATAAACACGCTGTTGTAATATTTAACCAAAACATAGGCTGAGAAGCTGAAGGATGCACCGAGAACAAACAACCCTATGCCGATACTCAAAGGAAAGGCGACAATCATTATGTTAATTTGAGGCATAGTTCTTGCAATTATTCCAAAAACCACATTTGTTATTAAAAGAGCTATGACAGCCGGCGCAAGAATTTTAAAAGCAACTCCGAACATCATCAGTGCAAGTTTGTTTAAAACATCAAACACGCTTTGGTTTAATATAAAACCTCCGACAGGCACCATTTTGAAGCTGTCAGCCATAGCCCTGATAAATATGTAATGCCCGTCGATTATCAGAAAAATAAGTATGGCAACGATACTTTCAAACTCAGCCAGTATGGAAATTTGCAGGTTCTCCTCAGGGCTTAGAACGTTTGCTATTGAAAATCCCATCATAAAGCCGACAAGTTGTGCGCCTAACTCTACTCCTGCCCATAAAAAATGGACACAAAAAGCCAAAGCTGCCGATAAAATGACCTCTCTTGTGACGATAACCGCAATATTCATTATGCTAAAGTCCGTTATGTGTATATACTGTTTTACAACCGGATACAAAACCATAGCGAATATTAAAGAAAACGCTATTTTAACCTGTGCCGGTATTGAAGTGGAAGAAAATATAGGTGCAAAAACAATAATGGCTGAAACCCTTAACAGTATAATAAAAAATGTTAAAAGCGCCGGCAAAGCGGCACTTAAATTGAGCAGTTCAACCATCTATTTTATTATTGACGGTATGGATGAGTAGAGCTGCACCGTGTAATTTACTATAAGCTTTGTCATCCACGGAGCTAAAAAAATCAACGATATGGCAACCGCTATGATTTTCGGAATAAACGTCAGAGTCATTTCCTGAATTTGTGTAACCGCCTGAAAGACACTCACAAAAAGGCCTGCCACAAGACTTATGATAAGTATGGGCATTGACAGCAGCAGAGAAACCTCCATAGCGGTTTTTCCCAAAGATATAACGGTTGAAATATCCATAACAAACCTCACAAATTAAAGCTTTTAAACAGAGACATAACTACCAGATTCCAGCCGTCTGCCAAAACAAACAAAAGCAGCTTGAAGGGCAAGGAAATCATAACAGGAGGCAGCATCATCATTCCCATACTCATAAGAATGCTTGCCACAACCATATCTATAATCAAAAACGGTATGTAAATCATAAAGCCCATCTCAAATGCCGTTTTGAGTTCGCTAATAATAAAAGCCGGTATGACAATGCCCATAGACAAATCCTGCTCGTTTTTCGGGTTTTTGGTCTTTGATACGCGCAAAAACAGAGCCAAATCTTTCTGCCTTGTCTGTTTCAACATAAACGCTTTAAGCGGTCTGGCTGCATTGTCGTATGCCTGTTGAAGCGTTATTTGGTTGTTTTGAAGCGGCTTGTATGCGTTGTTGTAGATGGCTTTTATTTGAGGAGTCATTATAAAAAAGGTTAAAAACAGTGCTATTCCAATCAATATTTGGTTTGGAGGCATCTGTTGAGTTCCAAGTCCCTGCCTTAATATTGCAAGCACGATGATAATTCTTGTAAACGATGTCATCATAATAAGGATGGAGGGGGCAAGCGCAAGAACGGTCAGCAGCACAAGGAGCTTTATCGAATTTGCAACCTGCGGGGCACTGCTTGTTCCGCCGAGATTTATGTTAATTGACGGGTTCGGAACAGTTGCGGATAGAGACGACATATAGCCCGCAAAGACTATAAAAACAACAAGCAGCGCAAGTTTAATCGCCGTTTTTATCTTCATCTTTTTTAAGCTCTGTTATGACGTTAATATTTTCACCAACACCCAAAGCAAACACCCTGCTGTCTATTTTGGCTATGACAATGGAGCGTTTGTTATCGATATACAGCCTGTCAAGTATGTTTATTCTTCCGCTTTTAAACCTTGAAGATACGTTGAGTTTTTTTAAAAAGTACATAGCAAAAAACATCAAAGCCAAAACTATAAGCAGGCTTCCGAAAGCCTTGAGGGAATAGGCAAGGTAGCTTTGGGTTTGCGCCGCAAAACATATTGACGGAATAGATATGAAAAAAAGAGTAAGCAACCTTATCATTTTACGTTTAATTCCATAATGTCTTCTTTCGTATAGATGCTGATAATTCTTATGGCGAACTTGTTGTCCAAAACAATAACCTCTCCCGTACCGAGGGGCTTGTTTTCTATCTCTATGTTTATATATTCGCCTGCCAATTTATTACTCTTAATTATGTCGTCTTTTTTCCATTTGAGAAAATCCCTTATTTTGACCCGTACATCCGCCAAATCAAAAAAAAGTTTTATCGGTATGTCATAATATTTCTCAAACTCTTTTTCTTCACTCATTGTATTATAAATTCCGTAAAGAATATTTTTCTTACGAGATTCCTGTGAAGAGCTTTATTTATCGCTGTTATAAGCTCGTTTTTCAACTCCTCTTTTCCGCTAACGGACAACAGGTCGTCGGATGTTTTTGCCGATGTGGTAATTATAATTGCATTTCTAATCACGGCATCCTCCAAAGACATACCTGTTTTTGTCTCTTCCTTTTTTGCTTCTTGAGCTTTCTTTTTAGCCTCAAGCAATACCAGTTTCAATTTCAAATATCTATCTCCGCCGGCGTCTGCAAGGTTTACAATAATGGGACCGACAACAACCGGCTCCAAGTTTTGTTCGCTGACGGGTTCTTCCTGCGTTTCGGTTTGTTGTGCTTGTTGTGCCTGTTGTTTTGCAGGTGGTTGTTTTTTGCCGCCCAAAACAAACATCTTAACGGCAACACCGGCAACAACCAAGACCACAACAGCTATGATGATTATCAGGAGTTTGCCTTTGCCCTTTTTTTTCGGTGCATCCTCTTGATTTTTATCGTCCGCCATAATTCACCTCCGCATACTTTGCTTGTTATCTTACTACCACAAAACTCAAAAAATTGCAAAAAAAGAAGCGTTTTGCTCGTATATATTTTAAAAATCGGCTCTTTTTAAGACTTTTTTATTAAAATTCGCTTTTTAGCGGTCGTTTCATTAACTCTTCCACGGCATCTTCAGGATTTTTAGCATTGTATAAAATATCGTAAACTCCTTTGGATATGGGCATATCAACGCCGTTTTTTAAAGACCATTCAAAGACGGATTTTACGGTATTTACCCCTTCTGCAACCATCACCATACTGTCCAGAATGTTGTTTATGTCTCTTTTTTTAACTATTTCAAGCCCAACTTTTCTGTTCCTGCTCAAATCCCCCGTACAGGTTAAAACCAAATCTCCAATGCCTGCAAGTCCCATAAATGTCTCTTTTTTTGCGCCGAAGTTGAGCCCGAATTTTGTCATCTCTGCAATACCCCTTGTAATCAGGCTTGCTTTTGCATTGTGACCCAGATTTAATCCGTCGCTTATCCCCGATGCTATGGCTATGATATTTTTCAGTGCACCGCATATTTCAACACCGACTATGTCGTTAGACGTATAAACCCTGAAGTAATTATTGTTAAAGAGTTGTTGGAGCATTTTTGCAGTTTTTTTGTTTGAAGATGCCAAAACCGTGGCGCTGGGCAGTTGTCTGGCGACCTCTTTTGCGAAATTAGGACCGCTGATTACGGCAATCCTGTCTTTGTTAATATCCAAAACGTCGCTTATTATCTCCGATGGTCTGAAAAATGTATCGTTTTCGATGCCTTTTGATGAACTGACAAAAATATGGTTATCTCTAACATACCCTTTTAAAGCCTCAAGTGATTTTCTCAAATATTTAACCGGAATACTGATAACTATAATGTCGCTTTTTTCCAAAGCAGAAGACAGGCTGTTTGTTAAGTTTAATCTTTTATCGAGCTTTATTGATTTTAAATAAACGCTGTTTTCACCCGTTTGCAGCATAGTCTTATACAAGTTTTTATTTCTGACATAGAGCGTTGTTTTGATACCGTTTCTTGCAAACATATCGGATAGGGTTGTGCCCCAACTTCCCGAGCCTATAACCGAAATTCTATGTATTTCTTTCATATATGACCTTCAACCCGAACAGAGTCAAATGCGGTCTGTAGTAGTTTATGCTCTCAAGGTATTTGTAAAACAGAACACTCTCTCCGCCTGTTGCGACAACAGTGCATTTTATGCCCATCTCTTTTTTGATTTTTTCTATCATACCCTCGATTAAAGACATATAGCCAAAAAACAAGCCTGACTGAATACTGTGTACCGTTGTTTTGCCTATAACGCTTTTTGGCTCTTGTATCGGCACCCTTGGCAATTTGGCTGTCTTTTCCGATAAAGCGTCTGCGGATATGTGTATCCCGGGAGATATTGCTCCGCCTATATACTCTCCTTTTTTGCTGATTACATCAAATGTGACGGCAGTTCCGGAATCAATAACTATCAGTGCGTCTTTAAACTCTTCATAAGCTCCGACAGCATTGACAATTCTATCGGCTCCAACCTCCTTGGGGTTATTGTACTTTATGGGCATACCGGTTTTGATTCCCGGACCGACCTCCAAAGCGTTAATATTAAACACAACTTTTACGGCTTTGTGTATTTTTGGTGTAATTTGCGGAACGACCGAGGAGATAATCGCACCTTCGGGTTTATTGTCTATGGAATATAGATTAAACAGGTTGTAGAGGTTTATGCAGTATTCGTCCTGAGTCATTTTTAAGTTTGTGCTCAGCCTAAAACTCAAAAACCTGTTTTTTAAAAACACGCCGATAACGATGTTTGTGTTTCCTATATCTATGGCAAGCAGCATACCTACACCAACTTTACCTTTGCTATTCTCTTTTTCCCTACCTTAACAACATACTCTTTGTTTTTTTGAAGCATATACGATTCATCCGTCACTTTTTTTGAATCCAAGGAAACGGCGTTGGATTTAATCATCCTTCTTGCCTCTGAGGTTGATTTTACAAAACCTATATCCTTGAGCAGCTGGCAAATCCAAACTTCATTATCCGAACAGGTATATTTAATCTCTTTTATGTTTTCAGGAACATCCTTCTTTTTAAACATCTCTTCAAAATATGAAGCTGCCTGTTTGGCAATCTCTTCGTTGTAAAAGCGCGCCGTTATTTCAAAAGCGAGCATCTCTTTGGCTTTTTTCGGATGCAAAGAACCATCTTCGACATCTTTTTTCATCTTCAGTATGTCTTTCATATCTTTGTCGCTTAAAAGTTCGTAATACCGCCACATAAGTTCATCCGACACGGACATAACCTTGCCGTACATCTCGTTGGGTTCGTCCGTTATGCCGATATAGTTTCCCAAAGACTTGCTCATTTTGTTCACACCGTCAAGTCCTTCCAATATCGGCATCATAAGAACGCTCTGAGGTCTTTGACCCTCACGTTTCTGCAGCTCCCTTCCGACAAGAAGGTTAAATTTTTGGTCTGTTCCTCCAAGCTCAACATCGGCTTCTAAAGCTACCGAATCGTATCCCTGAATCAACGGATAGAGAAATTCGTGTATTGAAATCGGCTTGTTGGAGTGAAATCTCTTTGAAAAGTCGTCTCTTTCAAGCATCCTTGCTACGGTCATACTTGCAGCCAGTTTAATCAAATCCTCTGCCGTTAATTTTCCGCACCACTGTGAGTTGTAAACGACCTGTGTTTTTTCTTTATCGAGTATCTTAAAAATCTGATTTTTATAGGTCTGTGCGTTTTTTTCTATTTCCTGCCTTGTTAAAGCCTTTCTCGTTTCGCTTTTTCCCGTCGGGTCTCCAATCATTCCCGTGAAATCGCCTATCAAAAAATAGACGGTATGGCCCAAATCCTGAAACTGTTTGAGTTTTTGTATCAAGACCGTATGCCCCAGATGCAAATCCGGTGCTGTCGGGTCAAACCCAGCCTTTATTTTTAAGGGTTTGCTGCTTTTAAGAGACTCTTCTATCTTTTCCTTTAACTCTTTTTCTTCTATAAGCTCGGCACAACCTCTTTTTATAATCTCTATCTGTCTTTCAACCTCTTTTTTTATGTCCATATCTTCTCCTTTTTAACCGCACCTGGAATATCCGCAGTTTCTACAGACAGCACATCCCTCGACAATTTCAAGCATAGAACCGCACTCAGGACACTCCTCACCGGATATAACGCCCTGTTTTTGCTGTTTTTTTGAAGCCTCGCCCATCTGTTGAAAGTGTTCTTTTAAGACCTGGGCAATGGCATCCGGAACAGATTTAATCAAACGTCCGTTGCTCCAGATAGGCTGTGCCCCTGTTATGTTTATCAGCGTGTTTATAATATTTTTTACATCAACACCGTTTTGAAGCGCTATGGAAATAAGTCTGCCGATTGCCTCCGAAAGCGCAGACACGTCTCCTCCGCTTTTTCCTATATTTGCAAAAACCTCGATAGGCTTGTTGTTTACGGTATTGACGGTAACATACAAAGAGCCTCTTGAGGTTTTGACCTTATCGGTAAAGCCTTTAAGCGTAACGTTCCTTATAAATGTCTCTTTTGATGCCTTTTTGCCGTCTTCTTTCGATGCCGTCACCAAAACCTGAACATCCCTCGAGCCGTCCCTGTAAACCGTCATACCCTTCAATCCTTTTTCGTATGCGTAGTTGTAAGCCTCCTTAACATCGTCAACGGTTGCGGAGTTCGGCATATTTATGGTTTTTGAAACGGCATTATCCGTATATTTCTGGAATGCAGCCTGTATGTCTATGTGTGATTTATACGATATGTCCATAGCCGTTACAAACACCTTTTTGATGTTGTCCGGTATTCCTTCAAGCCCCTTTAAACTTCCTCTGTTGTCTATTATTTTTTCTGCCAGTTCGTCGGAATAGATACCGTCATTTTCCAAAACATCAAACAGACGCTCATAGGTGTAGGGGAATCTTTTGCCGTCCAAAACCTGTTTGTAATACGCTAAGGAGAATATAGGCTCTATACCGCTTGAGGCATCGGCAATCATTGAAATAGAGCCTGTCGGGGCTATTGTGGTTGTTGTGGCATTTCTCATTGGAATGCCCTCTTTTGCATAAACGCTGAATTTATAGTTTGGGAAGTTGCCCCTTTTTTTAGCCAACTCGCTTGAAGCCTCCTTGGAGGTTTTTTGAATAAATTCCATAACTTCTTCGGCTGTTTTGACGGCATCCTCCGAATCATACGGAATCCCCAAATCTATCAGTAAATCCGCAAATCCCATTACACCCAAGCCGATTTTTCTGTTTTTCTTTGTTTCTTCTTCAATCTTTTTTAAAGGATATTTGTTCATATCTATGACGTTGTCGAGGAAGTGAACGGAAAGCGTAACGGCTTTTTTCAGCCCGTCGTAATCTATTTTTGAATTCTTCACGAATTTGCCGAGATTTATGGAGCCGAGATTGCAGGACTCATAAGGCAGAAGAGGCTGCTCCCCGCAAGGATTCGTAGCCTCAATTTCACCGACCTTATCTGAAAGCGGATGAAGTTTGTTTATCCTGTCAATAAAAACAATTCCGGGTTCTCCGTTTTTGTGCGCCCCTTTTGCTATTTCATCCCAGACAAAACTAGCCTTTAGTTTATCAATAACATCACCGTTTCTCGGGTTGACAAGCTCATAATCTTCGTCATTTTTCAGAGCTTCCAAAAATTTGTCCGTAACTGCCACTGAGATATTAAAATTGTTTATGTCTCCCTCTTTTTCTTTGCAGTGTATAAACTCCAAGATATCCGGGTGGTCTATTCTAACCATACCCATATTTGCTCCGCGTCTGACGCCGCCCTGTTTTATGGCTTCCGTTGCGCAATCAAACACCTTCATAAAAGAGACCGGACCGCTTGAAACCCCCATTGTCGTTTTGACTATGTCGTTTTTCGGTCTTAGTTTTGAAAATGAAAATCCGGTTCCTCCGCCTGATTTGTGAATCAACGCAGTATATTTTACCGTGTCGAATATACTGTCTATGGAGTCATCCACAGGCAGAACAAAACAAGCGGACAGCTGCCCCAACGCCCTTGCCGCATTAACCAAAGTGGGCGTATTCGGAAGAAATTCCAAGTTCGACATAAGATTTATAAATTCATCCTTCGTTTGATTAACCTCAGAGTCACCGGCTGAGTAATTTCTGTCTGCTTCAGCAATAAACTTGGCAACCCTTTCAATCAATTCTTCAGGAGTTTCGACCACCTCTCCGTTTTTGTCTTTTTGTAAATATCTACTCCTCAAAACAACAAGTGCATTCTCAGATAACTTCACTTTTAACCCCCTATTTTAGATAAAAAGGCATCTCTTACGGCAAACGACATATAACCGTTATTCATACCTGCCGTAAAAACAATATCATACATATAGCCTATTTTTAAATCCATCTCTCTATCAAAAGAAATCATCCATATATCATGCGTATTATCGCTTATCAGAAACTTGGGATATTTTTCAAGTACCATTTTTTTATCTTTTATTATTGCGTGCTTAACAAAAAACAGAGGTTCGTTGTTTGACTGTCCGAACGGCTCAAGTTGGGATAGTTCCTCCAAAAATTCCCTATTGAAAATCTCCAGCGATACCTCACAATCTATATCGTAAGATTCGATAAAACTCAACTTTCCGTATTTTTCTTCGACTATTTTGTTGATTTTTTCCCTGAAATTGTCTATGCAGTCATTTTTTATGGTTATGCCCACAGCCATCTTATGTCCGCCGAATTTTTCCAGCATATCGCCGGTTTCTTTTATGGCTGAAAACAGGTCTATCTCCTGGAGGCTTCTTCCGCTTCCTATGCTTACTTTTTCCATTTCGCTTATAATGATTGCCGGTTTGGAGTATTTGTATGATATGGTATTTGCCGCTATACCAATCACTCCTCTGTGCCAGCCTTTCCCAGATGCCACTATAACAGATTCGTCCGTATAGTTAATCTTTTTTTCTATATCCGAAACGATTTGGGTTTGCAATTTTCTTCTTTCGTTGTTTATTTCGTTTAATCTTTGCGCTATCTCTTCAACCTCAAGCCTGTCTTCTTTCATAAACATATCCACAACCAAAGATGCGTCGTAGAGTCTTCCGGCGGCATTTATTCTCGGTGCTATGGAATAACTTACATTGCGAGATGTCAGATTTCCGTTTATGCCGGACACCTTTTTCAGCGATTCTATGCCTATGCAGGAATAGTCTTGAGAGGACAGTCCGAACCTTACGCATATACGGTTTTCATCAAGAAGAGGAACTATATCCGCAAGTGTTCCCAGTGCAACAAGGTCAAGATATTTCTTTAGATTCGGTTGGCTGTGGTTTTGAAAAAAATTCATAGCCCTTAACTTGTTTCTTAAAGCCATAAGAAGGTTAAAAGCAACGCCTGCGCCTGACAGCTCCTTAAAGGGAAATTTGGAATCTTTTCTTTTGGGGTTTACAACGGCATATGCATTCGGGAGTTCTTCGGGCGGCTCGTGATGGTCTGTAACTATTACGTCTATCCCCATAACCTTTGCAAAATCAACCTCATCCAAGCTTGTTATGCCGTTATCAACCGTAATTATCAGACCGAAATTCAACTCTATAGCCTTTTTTATCGCATCAAGACTCAGCCCGTAGCCGTCATTTCTTGTCGGTATGTAGAAATCGGTTTCAACCCCTATTTCCTGAAAAAATTTGAGCATAAGACTTGTTGCCGTTACGCCGTCTGTGTCATAATCGCCAACAATAAAGATTTTCTCGTTTTTACTTATTGCGTCTACAATCCTGCTTACGGCTATATCCATATCCTTCAGTAAAAAAGGATTGTATAAATTATTTAGTGAGGGATATAGAAAATCTTTTATCTCTTTATGTGAGTTAATGCCTCTGTTGTTCAGAATTTTCTTTGTTGCATCGTAGAGCTTCAGGTCACCTATATCTATTTTTTTATTATCAAAACATTTTTGTTTGAGGGTAAGTTTTTTTTTAAGTTTTTTTATGTTGTTTAGCTCTATAATTTCACTCATATCCCAACGCTTTTGAAAAAGTCCTCCAATATCTTTTTATGGTCAAAAACAATCTCTTCAGGCAGGTTATCTTTATCAAACAGACCTATGTCCAAAGCATCGTCGTCGGCTTTGGGAGTTCCTTGAGCTTTTGCCAAAAAAACCGTGCTTATCGTGTGGGTGCGCGGGTCTCTTTTAGGGTCTGAATAAACACCCAAAAGCCCGGTAAGCTCAACGTCAAGTCCCGTCTCCTCTTTTGCCTCCCTGACAGCAGCATTTTCGGCAGATTCACCGAAGTCTATAAAGCCTCCGGGTATAGCCCAACCGAGGGGTTCGTTTTTTCTTCTGATTAACACGATTTTATCGCCTGTTGTTATGATAATATCAACCGTAGGCACAGGGTTTTTATATACCTTAACCGGATAGCCGCATCTTGGACATTCTATTGTGTTGCCCTCTTTTTTCTCAAGCTCTTTTTCTATTTCTTCTATAACTTTCGCTACATTGTCTTTTGCCGTACCGCCGTAGCTTTTCCTTGAATCAATTGCTTTTTTGTAGTGCAGTATGTCTATGACATCACTCGTTATGTGCTCCGAAAACTTTTTCAGCTCGTCTATGGACAGCTCTTCGAGTCTTTTGGAATTTTGCTCCGCATAAGCGACTATGCTGCCGACAACCTTATGTGCCTCTCTGAAAGAAAGCCCTTTTCTTGTCAAATAATCCGCCAAATCGGTTGCCGTTATAAACCCTTTTTTCAGAGCATTTTCCATAGATTCTTGCTTGGGTTTTATGCCGGGCAGCAGCTTAATCATTATGTTTATAATATCTAAAGCCGTATCAATCGAATCAAACAGGGACTCCTTATCCTCCTGCATATCTCTGTTGTATGTTAAAGGAAGGGCTTTCATAAGTGTTAAAAGTTGAACCAGATTGCCGTATGTTCTTGCCGTTTTACCCCTTATAAGTTCCATAGCATCCGGGTTTTTCTTCTGCGGCATAATGCTTGAGCCCGTGCAGAACTCATCCGGCAGCTCTATAAAGTCAAACTCAGAGGTTGAAAACAGAATCATCTCCTCTGCAAACCTTGAGGTGTGCATAGCAAAGATGGCAACGTCATTTAGAAATTCTATTGCAAAATCCCTGTCGGATACGGCATCCATTGAGTTTCTCGATATTTTTGAAAACTTTAACTTCTCAGCCACGAACCTTCTGTCGATAGGGAAACCCGTTCCTGCCAGTGCACCGCTTCCAAGCGGCATAACATCAATTCGTTTGAGAGTGTCTTTAAACCTATCCGCATCTCTTTTGAATTTTTCGTAATATGCAAGAAGGTAGTGAGAAAACAAAACAGGCTGAGCGTGTTGAAGGTGAGTAAAGCCGGGCATAGAAACGTCTATGTTGTTTTTTGCAAGTTTAACAATCTCTTTAAGCAAGAGGTAGAGCTTATCCACAATCTCCAAAGCGGCGTCTCTTAAAAGAAGCCTTATATCCAAAGCTACCTGGTCGTTTCTGCTTCTTGCCGTATGGAGCTTGCCGCCAGTTTTGCCAATCATCTCTATTAACTTGTGTTCTATATTCATATGAATGTCTTCGTCTTCTATGCGAAAATCAAACTCCCCGCTATCTATCATCTGCTTAATTTTACGCAGGGCATCAACTATCTTATCCGCCTCTTCCTCGGATATTATACTCTGCTTTGCAAGCATCTGAACGTGTGCTATGGAGCCGATAATGTCGTATTCGTAAAGCCTTTTGTCAAAACTAATCGATTCGGAAAACGATTCCATCAGGTTATCTGTGGATTTTGAAAATCTTCCTCCCCACAATTTCTCACTCATCGTCAATCCTTATCAACAGTGTTTTGCTTTTTACAACATCGAGTTTATGTATCTTTTCCAACGCCTCTTGTATGCTTTTTTCTTTTGCTTTATGCGTCACAATAATCAAAGGCACCCAATTTTCACCTTTATTTAATTGAACGACGCTTTTTATGCTGATTCCGTTTTCTCCCAATATTCCCGATATTTTAGATAGAACACCCGCACTGTCTTCAACGCTAAACCTCAAGTAGTAGTCCATATCAAGCGAATTTATATCAACAACTCCTCTTTTTTTGACATAGTTAAACGGAAAAGACATAAGCGGTATGCGCAAAGGTGAGTTGTGTTTAATATTTCTTGCTATATCCATTACATCTGCAACAACGGCACTTGCAGTAGGCAGGCTGCCGGCACCCTTTCCTATGTAAACGGTGTCATCAGCCATATCGCATTGAATCTTGATTGCGTTATATTCACCGTCTGTCTTTGCCAAAATGTCGCTTTTTTTAACCATAGTCGGATGAACTCTAACATCAATTTTATCACCGACGAGTCTGGTTATGCCGAGCAGCTTAATCGTATATCCGAATTCATTTGCAAATTTTATATCCAAAAGTGAGATTTCTGTTATGCCCTCAGTAAAAACGTCGTATTCCGTTACATTGTCGCCAAACGAGATGGAGCTTAAAATAGCCATTTTGTGTGCCGAATCCATACCTTCAATATCGAAAGTCGGGTCGGCTTCTGCAAAACCCTTTTGCTGGGCATCCTTTAAAGCGTCCTCAAACGAAACCTCTTTTTTAAACATCTCCGTGAGTATGTAGTTGCACGTGCCGTTGACTATGGCTTTTATGGAATTTATGTTATTGGCGGAAAGAGACTCTTTGATTGCTTTTATTATCGGAATACCGCCTGCAACTGCCGCTTCGTAACCTACATCGACCTTATTTTCAAATGCTTTGGAAAATATTTCAAATCCGTGTCTTGCAAGAAGAGCTTTATTTGCCGTAACAACGCTTTTTTTATGCTCAATTGCCTGCAAAATAAATTTTCTTGCAAAATCGTATCCGCCGACAAGCTCTATGACAATATCAATGTCATCTTGAAACAGGTCTTCGTATGAATCCGTTAAAATATTTTGTACTACTTTTTTGGCTTTGTCACTTACGGACTTTGAGCAGACCCTTTTTAAGTTTAAGTCAAACCCCAGTCGTTTTTTAATAATTTCAGCGTTATTATTGAGTATCTCAACAACACCGCTGCCCACCGTTCCGACGCCGAGCAACCCTATATTTACCTGATTCATAAACAACCCCGCCTCTTTTCAAAAGTTAAGACAATATATAATTATTAGGGTGTTTATGTCAATGTCAATTATATCAAATCAGTCCATACTCTTACCAACAGCCTTGGCTATCTTTTTTAACTCCTTAACGAGTTCGCAGTATTCCTTTACGTTAAGCTGTTGTGCGGCATCGGATACGGCAATCTCAGGTTTGTAGTGAACCTCTATCAACAGTCCGTCTGCTCCAACAGCCACGGCTGCTTTGGATAAAGCAGGCACATAATCTCTCTTTCCGGCAGCATGGGAGGGGTCTATTAACACCGGCAAGTGAGTTTCTTTCTTTAATACAGGAACGGCAGAAATATCGAGCGTGCTTCTTGTTGCCGTTTCAAATGTCCTAATTCCTCTCTCGCAAAGAATTACATCGCCGTTTCCTTCACTCATAACATATTCCGCACTCATTAAAAATTCCTGTATTGTTGTTGACATACCTCTTTTTAACAGCACTGCTTTATCTGTTTGACCCACGAGCTTTAACAGGGAGAAATTTTGTATATTTCTTGCGCCGATTTGCAAAACATCCGCGTATTTGAGAACCACATCCAAATCTTTAGGGTTCATAACCTCGGTTACTATAGGCATATCTGTCAACTCGGATGCCTCTTTGAGAAGTTTCAGCCCTTCTTCTCCAAGCCCCTGGAATGTGTAGGGTGAGGTTCTCGGTTTGAATGCACCGCCCCTCAGCATTTTTGCTCCGCATTTTTTTATGCCTGTTGCGGTTTCAATCATCTGCTGTCTGTTTTCAACGGAACAAGGACCGGCTATTATCGTAAAGTTGCCTCCTCCTACAACCACGTCTTTAACCTTTACAATAGTATCTTTTTCCCTATTTTCTCTTGAAGCAAGTTTGTAGGGCTTTGTTACGGGATAAACCCTATCGACGTTTTTATCGGTTGACAGTATTGCTATCGGGTCCAAGCTTAGCTTATCCTTATCAAGATTACCCACAACCCCGATTACCGTTCGTTCGCTTCCTTTGGATATATGGGCTTTCAACCCCATATCCTCAATACGCCCTCTTACCCTTTCAACATCCTGCTCTTTGGAATTTTTCTTCATTACAACAATCATCTTATACCTCCGAACTTAAATTTTTTTACAAATAAAAAAAGCCGTTTGGGAAGGCTTCTGGCGACCTACCCAAACGGCTTTAATTAAAAGCTGCGTTAAAATTCAGGTAGTCCGCCCCCTATAGAAAAACCAGAAATAATAAGCATAAAAGCTATAGGAAAAAACTCTACCCGAATTACTCAAACCACTCATAATGAACTGCTTATAACAAATAAATTTTTAAAATGCAAGAAAAAAATGAATAAAAGCACACAAACTCGGATTGTAAGACATAAAGATAACCGGCAGATAAGCAGCAAATGAATAATATACCAGCATAGTACTCAGACAATTATACCTATTTACAAATAAAGGAATTAAAGTGACATTGTAAATGGGTATTATTGTCGAAAGATCTTGCTTAAGAACTTTTAAGCTGAGGGTAAATGAAACAATTCAAAGGAAATTGTGGTGTGAGCAAATAAAGAAATTTCTTAATTAAAGATATTTAACTATTTTATAGTCGGTTGTTCTTAAAGCAGGTTTAAAGCCGGCTTTTTTTATAATGTCGGCTATTTCTTGCACGGTCGATTCGGCTCTGAAACCGGCTTCTCTCATAACGTTTTCTTCAACAAGCATACTGCCCATATCGTTGGCACCAAAATGAAGGGCAATCTCTCCCACATCCTTGCCTTGAGATGCCCAGGAAGCCTGTATATTGTCAAAATTATCGAGGAATATGCGTGATACGGCGACAATTTTCAAATAGTCCATACCGGTTACGCTTCTTTCTATACGCTTTCCAAGTTCGTTATTCTCTTTTTTGAAATCCCAAGCTATAAAAGCCGAAAATCCTTTTGTTTTATCCTGAAGCTCTCTTAATCTTTGCAGATGTTCCACAATATCTTCTTCGGTTTCTATGTGACCGAACATCATTGTTGCCGTCGTTCTTATGCCGAGTTTGTGTGCTTCTTCCATAATTTCAAGCCATCTCTCGGTGCTTATCTTTTTTGGAGAAATTCTTTTTCTGACTCTTTCTGTCAGAATTTCAGCGCCACCTCCGGGGATTGTTTTTAAACCGGCTTGTTTTAAATCAAACAGGACATCTTTTGTGCTTTTTTTAGATATTTTACACATCAAGTCGATTTCGGGCGGTGAGAACGCGTGAACGTGAACGTTACTTTTTGATAGTTCGCTAACCAAGTCTATATAGTAGGAATACGGTATATCAGGGTTAAGTCCGCCTTGAATCAAAGCTGTTGTAATACCAAGCTCTTCTGCCGACTTTATCTTCCTTTTTAACTCCTCAATTGTTAAGGTATATACGTCTTCTGCCTTTTTGTCTCTGTAAAACGCACAAAACAGACACCCTACATAACAAATATTGGTGTAGTTAATATTCGTATCGAGAATAAAGGTTACGGTATCTTCGGGGTGTTTTCTGAATCTCACCATATCGGCGTATTCACCGAGCTTTAGAAAATCCCACTCTTTTAAAAGTCTCAAAGCCTCTTTGGCTGTTATTCTTTCGTTGTTTTTTATTTTTTCATATATATTATTCATCATACACCGCTATTTCATTGTACAGAGCATCTCTTTCAACCGGAACAAAACCGGCATTTTTAATTAGGTTAATCATATTTTCTTTAGCCAATCCCAAAGGGCTTTTTGCTCCTGCTGCGTGAGTGACTCTCTCTTGCCCTATTGTTCCGTCCATATCGTCGGCACCGAAATGCAGTCCGATTTGCCCGACCTTCGGAGAAAGCATAACCCAGTATGCTTTGATATGTGGGAAATTATCCAAAATGATGCGCGACAAAGCCAAAATTTTTAATTCCCTAACGGCATCCACCTTCTTAATATTTTCCGACAACGGTGTATTTTCAGGATGAAAGCTCAAAGGTATAAAACATAAAAACCCTGGAGACTCTTCTTGAATTTTCTTTAGTTTAAACAGATGGTTTATTATTTCCTCGTCGGTCTCTATGTGTCCGAAAAGAAGTGTTGCATTGGTTGGGATATTGAGGCTATGTGCTGTTTTGTGCACCTCAGCCCACTTTTCGTAAGGTATTTTGTTCGGGTAGAGCTTCTTTCTGACCCTTTCGGAAAACACCTCTGCTCCGCCGCCTGGCATTGAGTCAAGTCCCGCATTTTTCAAAATTGTTAGCGTTTCTTTGTATGATATACCCTCAAGATTGGAAAAATAGTCTATCTCAACCGCCGTAAAAGCCTTAACGTTTATATCCCTGAAATTTTTCTTTATGCTTTTTATCATATCTACATAGTAAGAAAACGGCTTTGTTGGATGCAGCCCTCCTACTATGTGCACCTCTTTTATACCGTTTGGCATCTTTCCTATCTCATCAATAATCGTATCTATCTCCATTGTATATGCGTCCTGCTCGTCTCCGTTTCTGTAAAATGCACAAAATTTACATTTGGAAACGCACAGGTTTGTATAATTTATATGCTTGTTAAATACGAAATAAACCTTATTTTGACTTTTTTTATATTTTATTTTTCCGGCGAGTTTTCCTATTTCAATAAGCTTTGCGGATGAAAGCAGGTATTTTGCATCCTCAAAGCTTAAAGGCTCGTTAGATTCCAATTTTTTTTCGATATATTCAACATTCATCACAAAACCCCTTTTTAAAACCAGAGGGCATATTATAAAACAAAAATCGGTTTGTCAAAGAAACAGTTTTTAACATACGGATAAATTTAAGCATTAAATATTGAATGGATAAGTTTTTTCGGTTTGCCGTAAATAGATACGGTTTGAATTTTGCTCATATGTATCAAAGCTTGTTGTCGATAATCTTTTTGACCATATCTATTGTTTGTTCTTTTAAAAAAGACAGGCGTTCTTTGCTGCCGGCTTCAAACCTGAGCACAAGTGAGGGTTGTGTGTTGCTTGCCCTGACCAAGCCCCACCCGTCATTTGTTTTAAACCTTATGCCGTCTATTGTATTTATATCCTTTATGTCTAAAGAGTTTTGCGCCTTCAAGCGGTTGATTATTTTTTCAACAACCTCGAGTTTTTTACTATCAGGGCAATCTATACGTATCTCCGGGGTGTTAAACTTTTTTGGCAGGCTGTTTTTCCAATCTATTAAATCGATATTTTCCATAGTTATTATTTCAAGCAGACGCAGCGAGGCATAGATGGCATCGTCATAGCCGAAATATCTGTCAGCAAAAAAGATATGTCCGCTCATTTCACCCGCAAGAAGAGCATTCTCCTCTTTCATTTTGGATTTAATAAGAGAGTGACCGGCTTTGTACATTATGCCTGCTCCGCCTGATTTTTCTATCCCGTCATACAAAACCTCCGAACACTTCACCTCACCGATTATCTTTGCCTGTTTGTTCTTTTTTATTATATCTTCTGCAAAAAGCAGCAGCAGCTGGTCTCCGTAAAGAATCTCCCCATTTTTTAATACGACACCTATTCTGTCAGCATCTCCGTCATAACCAATACCTATGTCGTAGCCACCGTTTGTTAGAGAAGCCTTTAAATCTTTTAGATTTTCTTCAACGGTGGGGTCGGGGTGGTGGTTTGGAAAGTTACCGTCGGGCTCAATAAATATGCCTTTAACATCGTATCCGAGTTTTTTCATAATGCTGAAACCGGCAATGCCTCCCGAGCCGTTTCCTGCATCAAGTACAACAGAAGGCTTATTTTTTGCTTCTTTTAGGTGAGCAAAACTTTCAATCATATACTTTTCATACTCTTTTAAGATGTCGTATTTATCTATCTTGCCGGATTTTTTTGTGCAGTCGTTTGTTTTGTCGAGATTAAGCATAATATCTCTTATTTCCAGGATTTGTGCGCCGTAGAGCGTTTCTTTGCCAACGCTTAACTTAAAACCATTGTATTGAGGAGGATTGTGAGATGCGGTTATCATTATACCACCGTCCAGATTTAGCTTAAACAAAGAGAAATATTGAACCGGCGTTGCAACCAAGCCGATATCAACAACATCAATGCCGGAGCAGTTTAAGCCTAAACAAACAGAGTCACATATCTCCTTCGACGATAATCTAGCATCATAGCCGACACTGATTTTGAGCTTATCTTTGCTGGTTTTTGCCTTTAAATACCTTGCAAAAGCCTCACCCAGACCTATGCAAAAGTCGGTATCGATATTTTTATTCCAGATACCCCTTATATCGTACTCTCTAAAAACAGAACTATCTATCTGCACAAAAAACCTCCGTTAATTTTAACGCATTATAAAAAAAGGAAAATAAAAAGACAACAGCAGTTAGGCTTTTAAATCTATCAGGCTTCCAATCATCTCGTTTTGGCTTTTCAAAACATTTATATTTGCTTTTTCCTGATTGACGTTGTTAATTTGGTTGACAGTTTCCTTGGCAAGCGACACATTGTTTGTTTTGTTGTTTGAATTAGCTTTCGTATTTTCAACAACTCCCTGAACGCCGCCGGTTTTTTTACTGTGATTAACAACCTCTTTTGCCTGATAGTTTTTGGTATTTATATTTGCAACATTATTTGCACTAACGTCTTGCCGCAAGAAAGCATTTCTAATGCCGCTAACGGATGTGTTGATATTCATAGCTCACCTCCTTTTGTAGTTATAATAATACCGCTGCCGTAAAAAGTCAAGATTATGCTTTTTAAAAAGTGTAAGGAGAGCTCAAAGCCACTTTAAAAATCTTTGTGTTAAAAACGGGAAGCGACGACAAACCTCTTTCGTTTTTTTGGTATATATTTTATTATAAATCTATGGAGTATCTGGTTGTTTTTAACAAATCGATATTGCCAATAATAACGATAATCTCAATAGCTTTTGTTTACAACAAGCTTTTTAAGCCCGACATAGCTCAAATAGCCTCGGTGGCTTTAAACGTATTTGCGCCTATAATGGTTTTTTACTCGGTTTTAAACAATAAAATAACCTTGAGTGAGCTTTTTAAGCCGTTTATTTTTATGTTCGCACTGACAGCAGCTTTAATGTTGATAGCATTTGTAGCGGCAGTTGCTTTAAAATTGAAAGGCGACAATAAAATAAGCCTTTTGCTTGCCTCGTCTATGATAAATGTCGGAAACTTCGGGCTTCCTTTAATCTATTTCGCATACTCCAAAAGCGCAATAGCCTACTCTATGATTTATTTTGTTATTTTTAACATTCCGTTGATTACTGTTGCCATCTACTTAACAAGCAAAGAAAATAATCCTTTCGATGCCTTGAAGGATATGCTGAAAATGCCGATATTTTACGGATTTGTCGTGGCTATAATTATGGCTGAAGCCAACATAGGCCTGCCAAAAAGCATACTTAAAGGTTTCGGGCTTATGAACAGCGGAGCAATAGCTCTGCTTGTGTTCGTGCTCGGACTTCAACTTTCAAACATAAAACCCAAGGTTAATTTTATAGGAATTATAGTAGTGGCCGTCATTATAAGACTTATAATTTCCCCCGCTATTTCGTATGTATTGACCGGCATTTTGGATATAGGAGGTCTTGAAAGGTCTGTTTCGATTGTTCAAACCTCCACGCCGTCGGCACTTTTGCCTTTGATGTATATGATTAAGTTTAAAAGGGAAAGTCATCTCATAGCTGCAATAATTTTTGCATCAACCTTACTTGCCGGTCTTACTCTGCCCGTTTTAATCGGAATCTTATAAAATATCTAAAAGAACCGGGAGTATCCGAGAACAAAAAGGTAGGAATTGATACCTTCGTTTGGCATATTCAAATCGGCATTGGATATGTGCCTGAACCTAAACCCCATATTAACTGCACTGTGTTTGGATGTAAAAAGATAGAGACCGCAACCTAAGTTATCGTTAAAATTAAACCCGCCGGACTGCTTACTCGAATCAAATGAGATATAGTGTAATCCCGAACCGGCAAGCATATAACCGTCTATTTTGTTGATTATCCTAAATCTGTACTCAAGCCCGAATCCGAGACCAAACTCGTAATTACCGGAGGGTCTAGTGACTGCGTCGTATTGAGGTTCTAAGTATAGAGTAAACCTTCCGTTGTTTGGCGGGATGAAGGAGGGAAATATCGAATGGGCTTTGAATCCTATGTGATAAATGAAAGAGGCGACACGATAATTTCGATGACTTTCTCCCACAAAACCGTTTCCGTAGGATATTATCAAACCCTGTTCGGCTATGTAGCCGTTATTATTTGCAGCAGTTGCAGGTTCGGGCTTAACTGCACACAAAGCGGAAGCCAACGCCAATATGAATAAAATGTTTACTAAAAGCAGAAAAAAACGTCTCATACATAATCTCCTGCTTTTGTTCTTTGTTAAATTAATGAGTTCAAAAATGAAAAAAATCAAGTGTTATTGGTGAACTACCAATTTTTAAGCCTATTTTTAAGTACTTTTCTTATTTGAAGATATGTATATAATTAACTTATGATTTTTGAGAGAAAAAAGTTTTTTGATTTAACGGCATACAGGCTCGGGCGGTTCTACAGTGCGACAAACCTTGCCGTATATTTTTTCTCGTTGCCGAATATTTACATAGACTCGGCACAAAGCTCAATGCAAAAAAAATTCAAAGAGATAGCCGTCAAAGACAAACCCGAATTTTGCTTTCTGACGCACTATCACGAAGACCACGCAGGAAACGCACCGTTATTGAAAAGTTTGTTTAAAACAAAAATAGTTGCGCATAAAAAATCGGCAAAATATCTTAAAAAACAGTTCAAAATGCTTCCTTATGAGAAGATAATTTGGGGCAGATTGCAGCAATTTGAGCCTGATTTATATTATGATAAGGAAACTTTTGATGCCAAAGGACACAAATTTAAAATAATCAACACACCCGGTCATTCCGAAGATTCGGTTTGCATACTTGATGCCGATAGAGGTTGGCTTTTTAGCGGTGATTTGTATATTTCATCAAAGCCTAAGTATTTAAGAACGGATGAAAATATATACGAAATACTGAAAAGTTTAAAAATTGTGTCAAAGTTGGAGTTTGAGGTTCTTTTTTGTGCTCATAAGGGGATACTTGAAAAATCACCCAAAAAGCTTATAAATGCTAAGATTGAGTATATGGAAACAATGATTTATAATGTTAAAAAGCTATATAAAGAGGGTTTTTCACCGAAAAAGATAAGGGATATTTTGCTTGGGCGAGAGGGGTTGACATCGTATTTAACATATCTTGACTTTTGCAAAATGAACTTTATAAGTTCTATTTTAAAAGACGAACAAAATCAACACCCACAATCATAAAACGTATGTATTTAAAATAAACTTTCTATGGACTAAAAATAAGAGCCTAATCCGAGAAAATCTTATCAAACATCCTTTTTTCCGTTTCTTCAACCTCCAGCATCATTTCTTTTATTGCACCGCTAAACATTTTCGACATTAAACCTATATTCATTTTTGCTATATAAACTTCTCCGTTTTCCTTTTCATATACAGCCCAGGAACAGGGCATAATGCCCATCATAGCGTTATTTTCGTTTATGACTTTATTTGCGAGTTTTGCATTGCAGATAAAATACACCATTATATTTTTTATGCCTTCAGGGACAAGATTTCTGCTTTCAAAAACTTTATAGAAATTCCATTTTTCAAAGGGAAACCCCCATCCTTCCTCGGCGAATTGAGGAATGGTTTCTTCTATGGCTTTGCAGGTGTCATCGAAATTTTTGGGGCTTTTGATGTCTATTGCCATCTTTGTCTGCATTAACTTCATCCCGGCAATGCCGCTCAATGCTGCCCCTGCTAAAACTCCTCCCACAGCACTTAATTTGTTACCCATCAAAGCACCTCCTTAACTTGAGATTTTTATATGCTTATTTTACCTGAAATATGACAATGATTCAAACCTTTATAGATTAAAACATAAATATATTGATAAAATAAATAAAAAACATCGTAGGATAAAATATCAAAAAGACAATAGAATGAAAATTGTTGCTGATTTTACTTGATAAAGTTCCCTTTTTTTGATAGCTTAGAAGTAAGATAATTCTTTTTTTGAGGGGGAAGGTATGAAAGAGAAAAAAATTAACGATGTTTTACACACACTGATGTCAACCAATTCTTCAATTGAAGGAGTGGCTTTGGTCACTTCCGATGGCTTGATGATAAGCAGCCATTTAGCACAAGATATGGATGAGGATAGGATTTCAGCTATGTCTGCCGCTTTGTTATCCTTATCAGAGAGGGCTGTTGAGGAACTCGGGAAAGGAACACCGGAGCAGGTTACATTAAAAGGAAGCAACGGCTACATAGTTTTGACAGCCGCAGGAGAGGAAGCCGTCTTGACGGTTACAACAAATGTTAGCGCCAAGCTCGGATTGATTTATATGGACGTCAAAAATGCTGCCAAGGAGTTGAAGAGCATTTTTGGTATGTAATTTCGGTTGACTTTTCAAATACTTTTTTGTATAAATGCGCCGAGTTGAGCCGAGATAGCTCAGTCGGTAGAGCAAGGGACTGAAAATCCCTGTGTCCGTGGTTCGATTCCACGTCTCGGCACCATTTAAAGCCTATCATCAAGCCAATCAGGGCGATAAGCCTTGGTTGGCTTTTTTGTTGTAATCGAGAAAATGCAAATATTGCAAAAGATTATTGTTGGTGATATTATTTATTGAACGGTGTAAGCATAATTAATTTATTTTTCTTCAAAAAGGGGTTCTAAATTATGAAACAGTGGTCTTTGCTGTACTCCGATTTATATAAATATATACCGATTTTAATTGCTGCGGCAGTGATTATCGGCATTATAATATTTGCGAACTGGTTTTTGCTGCGCCGCAGGGTCAATATGGGTGCAGAGGCTCAATTTCCACGCCAGATTATTATGATGCTTCTTGTTGTTGCCGGATTTTTGTTGATAATACTGCTTTTTCCTATGTCAGAAACCACACGAGGACAAATTCTAAGCCTTATAGGAATTGTTGTTAGCGCTGTTATTGCACTGTCTTCAACCACTTTTGTGGCAAATGTTATGGCAGGCTTAATGCTGCGTGTTATAAAGAGTTTCAGACCCGGCGATTTTATCAAAATTGGGAATAATTTCGGACGTGTGACAGAAAGAGGCTTGATGCATACCGAGATTCAAACTCAAGACAGGGACTTGACGACATTTCCGAATCTCTATTTAATGACTAATCCTGTGACGGTTGTTAGAAGTTCCGGGACTATTATTTCAGCCGAGTTGTCGCTTGGGTATGATGTGGAACACAATAAAGTTGAAGAATTACTTAAACAAGCCGCTTTAGAGGTTAAGCTCAAAGACCCGTTTGTGCAGATTAAAGAGCTTGGCAATTTTTCTATTTCCTATAGAATTGCAGGTTTTTTATCCGACGTTAAACTGCTTTTGAGCGTGAAGTCGGATCTTAGAGAACACATCATAGACGTTCTTCATACAAACGGCATTGAAATAGTTTCGCCGACATTTATGAACCAGAGGCAGATGCCCTATGATGCAAAGGTTGTGCCTGAAACCACATACTCAAAAAAAGTCGAAACAAAGACGGATAAAGAAGAAGCCCCGGAAAATATAATGTTTGACAAAGCCGAGGAAGCCGAAAAGATAGAAAAGACACACGACAGGTACGAACGACTGCAAAAAGAGCTTGAAGAGCTAAAAAAAGCAAAAAAATCTGCCGATAAAAAAGAGAATGAAAAACTGGACGAAA
This sequence comes from Desulfurellales bacterium, assembly GCA_027035575.1. Classification (GTDB taxonomy): domain Bacteria; phylum Campylobacterota_A; class Desulfurellia; order Desulfurellales; family Hippeaceae; genus S144-51. The sequence goes on from JALVUQ010000039.1 coordinate 33,554, forward strand.
AAATTAGCCGTATCGAAGCCTATCTTAAAAAGCTCGAAGAAAAAATGGAAGAAGCTGAGAAGGCTGCCAAGGATTAAAAATTTCGGTTTGAATTAACTTTTTGTGGAAATTTGTGTATAATTTAAGTTGATGGGAAAGGGCAGGGTAATACATTTACGTTGGCAGAATTTCTTTGTTTTTAATTGAATGCCAAAGAATGTGTACGAATAACATGGAATATGTATTAGATTTGTGGAAAAGCCGTAAATATATACGATTATTGTGTAAACTTAACGATAAACTTAAACTTTTTTTTGGAACAAAAACAAAGTGAAGATGAATTTTGTTGGTAAGGTAGTTTATTGTGCTTATAAAGGTAAATTATGAAATTCGGTGCTGAAAACAGAGGAGAAAAAAATACTCTGCCTTGTGATATTATGTCTTTAATAGAGCTAAAAGTTATTATTAATGTATTAAGTTTCTTTAAAAATATATATTATGTATAATGATTTAAATTTGGGCAAGTGGAAAGATATTGATATAAACGTTGACAGTTTATGGATTATAAACAAAAGAGTTAAAACGGGTAAGCACAGCAATATGTATCATGGAAATTTCATCCCACAAATTCCCAATCAATTAATAAGGCGCTACACAAAAGAAAATGAAATTGTTTTGGATCCATTTGTAGGAAGCGGAACAACGTTATTTGAGTGTGAGACTTTGAAGAGAAAATTTATAGGCTTTGATATAAATCCCGATATGGTAAAGTATGTGAATGATAAAATGGCTAACAGTTTATTTAAGGCTTTTGTTATTAATAAATGCGACGTAACAAGTAAAGAGGAGTTTGAGAGTTTATCTCAAGATGCATTGAGAAAATTAGGTAGTGAGAAAGTCCAGTTTGTTATTGCTCACCCCCCGTATATGGATGTTGTGAAATTTACCAATAAGAGGGAAGATTTATCACAAATATCAGTTTTAACAGAATTTATTAAGAGGTTTATTAATGCAGTGGAGAATTTTATTAAAATTTTAGATAAAAATCGCTACTTTGCGGTTGTCATTGGTGATGTTTATAAAAATAGTGAAGTTATCCCTTTGGGGTTTTATGTTATGGATGCAATTAAAAGACATTTTCAAGTTAAGCTTAAAGGAATAATCGTAAAAAATATTGAAGGCAATAGAGGGAAATTGGGTAAAGGTGGAATTTGGAGATATAGAGCATTAAAAAGTGACTATTATATTTTCAAGCATGAATATATTTTAGTTTTTAAAAAGGAATTTTGATATGAATATAAAAAAATATATGTCGGAAGAGACTGCTAAAAAAATATTTGGCAATAGGAAAAATGCCGAAACTTACTTGTTAAAATTATCCGAAAAGAAAGGGATTAGATTAAAGACTAAATTGGTATCCAGAGGAGTAAATAAAGGTAAAAAAGTATTAAATTATCCCAAAGACGAGATATGGAAAGAGATAGTTAAAGAATGGGATTATGATGCTGCTCTGGGTATTATTCGTGATATATTTAAGACTACGGATAAGTATAAAAATGGTAAAGAAGCCGATAAAGTTATGAAAGTTTTAACCGATGAATGGAATAGATTGAGTTTGGGGAAACTTGAATGGCCTTTTTCTCAAGGTGCCTTTGATGATTTTGTTCAGAGAATTAATTCTGAAAATTTAGACGGAACAAAAAAAGATGACAAAGTAAAAATAGCAGCTGTAAAGTATCGTAGAATTAAGGAAATTAATACCGTTAGGAATGATTTTATTGAAACTTTAATTTTTGATAAAAAAGATAATATACTGCCAACTTTAAACCATAGAAGAGGGGTGGATTTTTTTATCAACGGTGAATCATTTGATCAAAAAGTTGCCAAAAGCCCCACAAATGAGTTTAAAAGAAGATATAAAGACAATTGGAGAGAGGTTGCCATAAAAAACCCCAATAAAGTAGCTGAATATTTGTATAAATATCAAGATGAAGGTAGATTTGGGGCTGACTCAAGATTGTTGATTGTTTATATAGATGAAGGTGTTTCTGTTGCAGCCATAAAAGATAAAATAAATAAATTTGATTTAGATAGACCTACTGAAATAACCTTTACGTATAAGCACAAGATTCAAGGAGAAAAAACTTACAAGGTTTCTTGTTATATAATTTTACTTTATGAAGGTTAATTATGAACTACATAGGCTCTAAATATAGACTGTCGAAATTTATAAAAACAACTATTGTTTCTGTTGTAGGTCAAGATTTGTCAGATAAAATTTTCTGTGATATTTTTGCAGGTACTGGAATTGTCGGTAGAAATTTTAAGAATTTAGTAAAAAAAGTAATAGCCAACGATTTTGAATATTACAGTTATGTTTTAAATAAAAATTATATTGAAAATCATACACCAATTCCAAATAAGGAAGAATATATTGAACAACTTAACAAAACTGAACCTGTTGAAGGATTTATTTATTGGAATTACTGCACGGGTAGTGGCAGTAAAAGACAATATTTCTCGGATGAAAACGGTAAAAAGATTGATGCAGTAAGACAACAGATAGAAAAATGGAAAAATAACAATGAAATTTCTAATGAATTATATTATTTTTTATTAGCCAGTTTAATTGAAAGCGCTGATAAAGTCGCAAATACGGCATCTGTTTACGGAGCATTTTTAAAACATCTCAAACAAAGTGCCAAAAAAGAGATTGTTGTTGAGCCGGCTGAATTTGATGTGAATGACAATGAGCATTTGGTTTTTAATGAGGACAGCAATAAATTGATTAAACATATAGAAGGCGATATCTTATATATTGACCCTCCCTACAATGCTCGCCAATACGGAGCTAATTACCATTTATTAAATACTATAGCGTTATACGATAGTTTTAAACCGATAGGCAAGACAGGATTGAGGAAATATAAGAAATCTCAATATTGTATCAAAAACTCCGTGAAAGAAGTGTTTGAAGAGTTAATAAAAAATGCCAAATTTAAATATATATTTTTGAGTTATAATAATGAAGGATTAATGTCTGTTGAAGACATAAAGATGATTATGTCTAAGTATGGTAAATATGATTTAGAAACAGTAGAATATCAGAGATTCAGAGCCGATAAAGAAGAAAATAGGAATCACAAAGCAAATAAAACTAAAGAGTATTTGCATATACTTGAAAAGATATGATGGGATTTAAAGAAAACCGAATGGTTGTAATACTTTTCTGTCAGGCATATGCAGAGAATTCTCTATGATTGAAATAAAACTTTAAAGTATTAAAGGAGCAAAAGATTTGAATAACAAACTCTGTTTGTTAACCAAGAGCGAAATTGAGGAAATTCAAAACTGGATTTCGGATAACGATTATTCGGTATATAAGGGATATTTTGATTTAAGATTTAGTTTTCATCTGCTCGGTGATACTGTTGAAATTGAGTATGTTGCAGACGTCACAATAAGACTCCTTGCAGTTGACGATGATTTCAATAATAGAAGCAGCAGTATGGATTTGGATGCAGGCTTTTTGAAAATAGGAAATATCACGGTAAATCTGGAGCTTTCTGATGAGGTTTTGAAAAAATACTACAACTATGCACAAAAAACAACATAGGCGCATTTTGAAGAGGAGTGTGAACCGCCAGGTGACTATATTGATTTTAAGATTTTTTAGTTTTGGATATGAGATTTATGCTTGCGAGGGGGGGTATGATTGATACTGTTTATCTGCCTTTTAGAAGGCTTGCTGTTGAAGACAACAAAAAACTAATTGAGGATGTCTCGATTATAAAGGTAAAAGAAGACCCAAATGTTCTTTATTTTGATGCTGCAGATACAGAGAAAATTGTAAACAGGGCATACGATATGGGTTTTGAGATTTATGGTATTGAATGTTGGTCTTCTGCGGATATTGGATACTTTAGAACCTATGTTGAAGAAGGATATACCGATAAGTTTAATGTTCACAAAAAAGAGTGGGCAAAAGATGCTATAAAAAGACTGGTTAGAGAATATAGAGAACTTGTTTTAAAAGATGAACCGAATAATCCGCCGATTTTTAATTTGACAATAGGCAAAAACCGGTAATAAAAAAGACGGCATCTTCTTATGCTTTAGAAAATTAAGATTTTAAGCCCAACTTTTCCGCCACATCTTTATAATCAGGGTCATCTGCATAGAGCTTTTCAAGCTCGTTTTGCGAGCGTTTGTGCTGACCGAGTTTTTCATAGATAAGCGCTCTCTCATACCTGATGGCTTTAAGTAGGTCTTCCGGTCTGCCTTTTTTTCTTCGCAGGGCTGTTGTTAGGGTTTTGGCTGCTGCCTCTTCCAAGCCGAGCCTGTGAAGTGCTTTGGCTTTATAGAACAACAAAGCACTATGTATGTAGGTTTCGTTTTCAACATTTTCGGCGAGCTCAACAACCGTTTGCAGAGTTTCTTTGTCGTTGGGTTTTGCATCCAACAGCAGTTCTGCAAGCGACAGTTTAACCACCACATCATCAGGTGCAATCTTTAAAAGCTCTTTTAAATAAAAAACTGCACTATCGAAGCGCTTGGTTGCCTGGTAGGCTTCAACAAGTCCAAGCAGTGCACCTTTGACGTCTATGCCCACATCTATTGAAATCTCTACGGTGATAGATAAAGTCAGAGTAGGCACAATGCCGTATTTTGAAAGATAACTTCCCAGATTTTCATTATTTTTAAGTGCCGTTTCGAGATACTCTACAGCTTTATCGTACTGTTGATTTTTTAGGGCTAAAAAGCCTGCAAGGTATGCACCGTCAGCTATATGTACGGCTTGTTTGAAATATTCAAAAGCCTTCTCTTCATTTCCTGCAACAAGTTCTCTACACCCGTTAACAAGGGCTTTTTCATTATCCGGTGTGATAAGCTGCTTAAAAAAGCCCATAGTTAGATTGTCGTTAGCATCTTGTTCGGTTTTTGCGCTCTGTTTTTTCTTAGAGTGTGTTTTTGTGTAAAACAAACCTGTCCCCGGGATGCCAAATGTAGTTCTTGTGCCCTTTGGTCCTACGGTATATTTAGCTCCTCTTACACCAAACGAAAGCGATGCGCCGGATTTGCTTATGTTTAAGGTTACACCCGGCAGAATCTTCATTCTTCTCCAAAATCTAAAACCCATACTGCCTCCCCGTTAAACACTGTTTTCTTGTCAGTCTTAAATGCCTAAACAAACAGTATTGTTTCAAGATATGAAAAAGGCAGACACTTTGTCAAGAAAGTAAATAATGGTTAGGTTAATAAAATGGTGGATTTTTTTGGAAACGGAGTATAAATTATAAATTAGAGGTAAATGTGTACGATGTAAAAAAGTAAAAACAAGAAAGAGGGCGGATGATGAGCGCACTGAAAAGAATTTCCATATTTATTTGGTGTATTGTGTTTGCTTTGTTAGGCTCTCAGGGAGTTTTTGCCAAAGAGCTCTATCTTGTTAAAAAAGATGGTAAAAAGGTAAACATTGAAGATATTTTGCCCGAGCATATAGCAGGATATCCGGTTGCATTGGAGATTTATATTCCTAACTTCTGGGGTGGAAAATATAAAAAATTCAACGAAAAGTATGGTGAAAAATACGGCAGAAAGGTTTTGGGAGGCTACGATTATTCGTCGGCTTCTATTCTTGCAATAATCTATAACGGGGTGAAGGTTGTGGACGAAAAAGGCAGAAGTGTGGAGTTTTTGGATAAAATCGACAGAAGAAAGCTTATGTATGCTGTTGCCGAACCGTCCGCTATCAATAACTTGCTTTATAATGTAATTAGAAACTATATAGTTGACGACACGAAAGAGGGACCGAAAAGTTCAAGCTATACGGGCTGTACAAAATAGCAACAACAGTTATTGCCTGATTAAACCTTAAAAAAACGGTAAATGTCGGTATTAAACCATACTTATCCTTACGTTAAGGTTAATATAATCTCTTTTATAAAAATACCGTATAAATAAGCGTATTTCTTTATACTTGCTGACCGATACTGTTTAAAATTTACAAATTTATCATATAAAAGTTGGCATTATAAGAATTAATATGGTAAACTCTGCAACAAGAATTATGTAGGCTGCAATTTATTCGGTTTGCGATAATGAAGTAAAATTGTTGTAAAAATAGTGTTTGAGGGGGGGTGGGCAGATTTTAAAGATAAAAAGGTGGTTGGATTGATGTGCTTAAAGTTTACGTTATCGTTCAATAGAAGAAGAAAGTTAATCTAAAAAAGGGAGGATGAAATGCCGGTAAAAACGTTTGACGAGTATTTTGAAAGAATAAAAAAGATGAACAGAAACGTCTATATGGATGGTGAAAAGGTTGCAAGAGATGACGAAAGACTCTCAGGGCAGCTGAGGGTTATCAAAGAGACATACGACAGGGCAAACGACCCGGAATTTGAAGATGTGTGTACCGCAACATCACACTTAACGGGAGAAAAGATAAACCGGTTCACACACATTCATCAAAACAGAGAAGACCTGCTCAAAAAACAGCTTATGACCAAGCTGTTAGCTCACAGGGTAGGCGGATGTATAATGAGATGTATGGGTATAGACGCTATGAATGCTCTGTCTGTTGTAACCTATGAGATGGACCAGATGTTGAAGACCGATGTGAATAAGAATTTTATAAACTACCTGAAGTATTTCCAGGAGAATGACATAACGGCAAACTGCGCTCAGACCGATACAAAGGGTGATAGGCTTAAAAGACCTCACGAACAAAAAGACCCCGATATGTATTTGAGAATCATTGAAAGCAGAAGCGACGGTATTGTTGTCAGGGGTGCCAAAATCGACAATACGACAGCACCGGTTAGCGATGAAATCATTGTTGTTCCGACAAGGTTTATGACAGACAAAGATAACGAATATGCCGTATCGTTTGCCATACCTGCCGATGCTGAGGGCGTTAAACTGCTTACAAGACCTGCCAATCAGTTTAAAAGAAAGTATTTGAAAGCGCCTATTGCCGAAATGGGTGACGCTGAATCTTTTACTATTTTTGACGATGTTTTTGTACCGAGAGAGAGGGTATTTTTGGATGGTAAAGGAGACCCGAGGCAGACGGCATTTGCAGGATTCCTTGCGCTTCTTTTTGCTCATTTCCACAGACACTCATACACAGGCTGCAAACCGGCTGTATCGGAAATTTTGGCTTCTGCGGCTGCGCTTGTTTCAGAGTATAACGGTATCGAAAAAGAAGACCACGTGAGAGAAAAGATATCTCATCTTATCGGAACAGCCGAATTGGTGTTTGCAGCCGGGCAGGCAAGTGCATACAGAGCCGAGGCTTCGGGCTCCGGCACTTTAATTCCCGATGAGGTTTTGACAAATGCCGGAAGAAGACTCGCCGGTGAGGAAATATACAACGAATATAAGATAGTTGCCGATTTGGCGGGAGGCTTATGTGCCACGATGCCTTTTGAGGAGGAATTTTTTGCAGAGGAAACAAAGGATTTGGCAAACAAGTATTTGATAAGAAATCCGAGCATCTGTGCCGAAAACCAGCATAAGTGTTTCAGAGGGCTTGAGAATTTGTTAGTTTCGGATTACGCTGGTTTGATGCAGGTTGCAGGTCTCCACGGAGGCGGTTCTCCTCAGCTTGAAACCATAACTATGATGCAGAGATACGACCTTGAAAGCTTAAAAAGCATAGCTCAATACCTGTTTGGCATTAAGGAGAAGCTGCCGAGATACGAAAGAGAGACGGTTACGCCGAGGAAGCAGCTTGAAAGGTTTAAAAAAATGTACGGGGCTAAAAAATAGATACATTCGTAGTTTACAATAAGCAAAAGAGGTGTGAAAATGGCAGCTGAAGAGATTTTCGATTTGAAAGGCAAAGTTGCTTTGATTACCGGAGGATATAGGGGAATCGGAGAGGTTTTCACAAGGACATTGGCAAAAGCAGGTGTTAATGTTGCAATTGCGGCAAGAAATAAAGACGGATGCGTGCAGCTTGCTGATGAGCTTGAGAGCAGTTACGGCATAAAAGCTATCGGCGAGGCGGTTGACGTTGTTAAGAAAGAGAGTGTGAAAGAGCTTGTATCAAAGGTTGCAGGTGAGTTTAAACGCATAGACATACTTGTAAATTCCGCAGGTGTATCAGGCGTTCAAAAACCTACGGTTGAGTTGGAAGAAGACGAGCTTGATTATGTATTTAGTGTTGATTTTAAAGGAACGCTCTTTTGTTCGCAAGAGGCTGCCAAGTTGATGGCAAAGCAAAACGGTGGGAAAATAATAAATGTGGCTTCGATTGCAGGTAAATTGGCTATACCGTATATGGCAGGATATTGTGTCAGCAAGGCAAGCGTTATACAGCTTACGAGAGTTATGGCTCTTGAGCTTGCAAGGTATAATATACAGGTGAACGCTCTTTGCCCTGGATATTTTTTAAGCGATATGAACAAGGAGTTTTTTGAAAGCAAAAAGGGTAAGCAGTATATAAACGAACGCATACCGTTGAAACGTTTGGGGAATTTAAAAGAGCTGGAAAGCACGGTTATTTATCTGGCGAGCGCTCCTGCTTATCTTACGGGTACCGAGATTGTAATTGACGGAGCTCAAAGCATAATTTAAACGTTTGTTTGTTTAGCCGCCTTGATTTTTTAAGGCGGCTTTTTTATTGACTTGAAACTTTACGGTTTATATCCGCAGGACATATTCTTTCGTTGAAATTAATCGCTTGCAATAGTAGTATGGAATGAGAAAAATTTATCGGAGAGAAGATGAGTAGAGTTGTTATTGTAGGAAAACCCAATGTAGGTAAATCTACCTTATTTAACGCATTGGTTAAAAAGAACAAAAGCCTTGTGCTTAATATTCCCGGAACAACAAGAGACAGGGTGTTTGAGTACGGGCAAATCGAAGATAAAGAGGCTCTGTTTGTGGATACGGGAGGATTTGAAAGTGAGGGCGAATTCTCTGAAAAAATAAACGAACAGATACTGTTTGCCATAGATTCAAGTGATGTTGTAGTTGTTGTTTTTGATGCCACAACTCCGGTTAGTGCACAGGATGAGGCAATATTTACCTATGTTTTAAAAAGCAAGAAGCCGTTTATTTCGGTTATCAATAAAAGCGATGTAAAAAACAGGGAATTTCTCTACGATTATTATAAATTTGGAGAGGCTATTGAAATTTCTGCGGCACACAGGAGAAACCTCTCCGAGGTTAAAGAAAAACTGTATGACTATATAGAGAGCGAAGAAAAAGGTGAGTTTGACGCAAGAGTTGCCATTGTCGGCCGCTCCAATGTGGGTAAATCGAGCTTGTTGAATGCTATACTTAATCAAAAAAGAAGCGTTGTTGACAGTAGTGTGGGAACAACAACCGACAGCGTGGACACCCCTTATGAATTTGAAGGACGTAAATATCTTCTTGTTGATACGGCAGGCATAAGAAGAAAATCCAAAACCAAAAAATCGTTGGATAAGCTCGCATCCATATTTTCCGTTTTTGCCATAGACAGAGCTGATATAGCGGTATTTGTGTTGGATGCTTTTGAGGGTGTGACATCTATGGATAAGCAGATAGGTAACCTTGTGGCAAAGAAGCATAAAGGTGTGGTTATTGCACTGAATAAATGGGATTTGGTGGCGGATAAACAAAAATTTGACAGATATGTCAAAGCAATTAAGCAGCAGATGCCGTTTCTGAATTTTGCCGAAATTATTCCTACAAGTGCCGTGGAGCTTAAAAATACAAAGAGAGTGTTAAAAAGCATATCCGAAATTGTCGATATCTGCTCTCAAAGGATAAACACCGCAAAGTTAAATGATGATTTAAATAAAATTATAAAAATAAACGCTCCGTTTTCAAAAAGGGGCAGGGAGTTAAAACTTAAATACATTACACAGGTTGATACAAACCCGCCTCATTTTGTCATATTCACAAACAGAGCCGAGGATATTGAAGAAAATTACAAAAGGTATATAAGAAACAGTATGTACAAACTTTATGAGTTCAAAGGTTGTTCAATTAAAATTACGTATAGGAATACGAAAAATGACGAATTTTAAAGAGATTGTAGAAAGGGTTTTGAGTAACTACCCGAAACCCAAACTGGAACTTGATTTTAAGAGTCCGTACGAACTGCTTGTGGGACTTGTGCTGTCCGCAAGATGCAGGGATTCATTAACAAACAGGATAACGAAAGATTTTTTTAAAAAATATCCGACGCCGAAAGAGATGTCCGAAGCATCGACAGAAGATATTAACGAGATGATTGCATCCTGCAGTATGCATAATACGAAAGCTAAAAACTTAAAGAAAATTGCGGAAATACTCTGTGAAAAATATAGTTGTGAGGTGCCGAGCAGTTTTGAAAAATTGATTGCTCTTCCAGGTGTTGCCGATAAGACAGCCAATATGGTTTTGTCTTTCGGGTTTGGAATTCCGGCAATCGGTGTTGATACACACGTGTTGAGAGTTGCAAATAGAGTAGGAATGTCTTCCTCTAATAAAGCCAAACAGGTTGAAGAGGATATTAAAAAAATATGTCCTAAGGACAAATGGATTGCATTTTATTCGGGGCTTATTTTACTTGGCAGATATGTTTGCAAGGCAAAATCTCCTATGTGCGGCAGCTGTTTTTTAAATGATATATGCCCAAAGCGCGGTTTGAAATGATTGTAAATAAGGATTTTCCCTACTCCTTTGACGAAACCGTATGCAAACAATGCAAAGCTTCGTGCTGCAAGGGTGAAGGTTATGTGTTTTTAAGTAAAGACGATATCAACAACATATCTTCGTTTTTGGATTTGGATGTGGGGCAATTTGTTGAATTGTACACAAGAAAGGTGATGTACGGCAAAAAGATTTCACTTGCCAATCTGAAGATTAAGGGTGAATTAAGATGCGTTTTCTTAGATGAGTTCAACAGGTGTGAAATATACGAAATGCGACCGAAACAGTGTAGAAAGTTTCCTTTTTGGAAGAGTTTAAAGGATAAAAATGTGGAGCAGCTTGTAAAATTATGCCCCGGGATTATTATAAGTTAAGTGTATAGTTTGTTTTTTTACATTAAAAGTTGGAGGGTGGTATGAGCGATAAAAAAGAAAAAGCTTTTGATTTTTGTTTGGAGGATGCCGACGGAAAGGAACACTGCTTGGACGATTTTAAAGGAAAGTGGCTGGTGTTGTATTTTTACCCCAAGGATAATACGAGCGGATGTACAAAAGAGGCGGTTGAATTTAGCGAAAAAAAGAAAGAGTTTGAAAAATTGGGCTGCGAGATAGTTGGTGTTAGTCCCGATTCAGGCAAAAGACATAAAAATTTCATCGAAAAACATAATTTGAATATTCTGCTTTTAAGCGACCCGGAGCATAAGGTTTTGGAGCAGTATTCTGCTTGGGGAAAAAAGAAATTGTACGGTAGGGAGTATTTTGGTGTAATAAGAAGCACGTTTCTTATTAACCCCGAAGGAGAGATAGTAAAAAGCTGGAAAAACGTTAAAGTCAAAGGACATATAGACGATGTTTTGGAAAATCTCAAACAGCTATCGGAAACAGAAAAATAAAATATATTATTTAAAAAAGTTTAAATTTATTCTTGACATAGAACTTTTATTAAATATCATATTTGTGTAATAGTCAGATGTAATACTTAAATTTTGCAGGGAGGTTGTTATGGATGCCGTTTTGCTTTCACGTATTCAATTTGCCATGACCGCTTTGTTTCATTTTATCTTTGTTCCTTTAACTCTCGGTTTAGTAGTTTTGGTTGCAATAATGGAGACAAAGTATGTAACAAGCGGTGACGAGGTCTATCTTAGAATGACCAAGTTTTTTGGCAAGCTCTTTCTTATCAACTTTGCATTGGGTCTTGTGACGGGTTTGACCCTGGAGTTTCAGTTCGGAATGAACTGGGCAAGATATTCTAAATTCGTTGGTGACATTTTTGGACCCCCGTTGGCTATCGAGGCTACGGTGGCTTTCTTCCTCGAATCTACATTTTTGGGTGTTTGGATATTCGGGTGGAAAAAGCTCTCCAAAAAGATGCACGCCGTTTCGATATGGCTTGTGGCTTTCGGAACAAATATATCCGCTTTGTGGATATTGATAGCCAATTCGTGGATGCAGCACCCCGTAGGCTATGTTGTAAAAGGCGGAAAAGCGCACTTTGTTGATTTTATGGATGCCGCAACACAACCGTTTGCACTGCTTGAATTTACTCATACGATAACCGCAGCATACGTAGTCGGAGCATTCTTTGTAATGGGTGTTTCCGCATACCATCTGTTAAGAAACAACGAGGTTGATTTGTTTAAAAAGGCGTTTAAAATTGGTGCCGCTTTCAGTGTTTTTGCAACAATCGCCGTATTTTTAACCGGAGATTTGCACGCATCAGAGGTTGCAAAAACTCAACCCACAAAACTTGCCGCAATGGAATCTGTTTGGAATACTCAAAAAGGTGCACCGATGTATCTTTTTATTGTTCCAAACCCAAAAGAGGAAAAAAACAGTGTTGAGGCAATAGGAATACCAAAAGCGTTAAGCATCCTGGCATACCACAATCCGAATGCTACTGTTAAGGGCTTAAAATCCTTTCCTAAAAACGACAGACCGCCGGTTCTTATCACGTTCCTTTCGTTTAGAACTATGGTCGGACTTGGCACGTTGTTTGTGTTAATAGCTATTTTTGCCTACGCTTATATGAAAAGAGACGCTTTATTGGATAAGAGATGGTTTTTAAGAATGATGATTTATGCAATACCGCTACCTTACTTGGCAATAGAATTCGGTTGGATTGTAGCAGAGGTAGGAAGGCAGCCTTGGATTGTGTATGGTTTAATGAAAACGGCAAATGCAACATCAACAGCGGTTTCGGTTTCTCAAATTGTAATGTCTTTAATAGGTTTCGTGGCTTTGTATAGTATGTTGGGAATTATAGATATCTACCTTTTGATAAAATATGCAAGGAAGGGACCGGAATCTGCGGAAAAAATAACAGCCGAAAGTGGAGGTTATTGATATGTTAAATACAATATGGTTTGCTATATGGGGATTGCTTTGGGCAGTATATTTTATGCTCGACGGATTTGATTTCGGAGCCGGTATCCTTCATCCTTTCATAGCAAAAAACGATGTTGAAAGAAGGCTGGTTATAAATACGCTTGGTCCTGTTTGGGATGGCAACGAGGTGTGGCTTGTCACAGCAGGTGGAGCTACATTTGCGGCATTCCCGACAACATATGCTTATATGTTCAGTTATCTTTATACGCCGTTGTTTTTTATTCTTTTCTCTTTAATTTTAAGAGGCGTTTCTTTTGAATTCAGAGGGAAGATACAATCCGAAGGCTGGGCTAAATTTTGGGATTTTATTATTTTCCTGTTCTCATTTTTGCCGGCTTTATTGTTCGGTGTGGCTTTCGGCAATATATTCGAAGGACTGCCTATGGATGCAGCCGGATATCACGGCACTTTGATTAGCCTTCTTAATCCGTACGGCTTATTGACAGGAATATTTTTCGTTTTGTTGTTTATTGAGCACGGTGCTTTATGGGTAGCTATAAAATCAACCGGCACTGTTTCAGACAGAGCCAAAGCCGTTGCATCCAAAACCTGGATTATTTTGCTTATTGTTGCAGTACTGTTTTTAATATATACAAAATTTGCCACTCTGCTTTATAATAACTATTTTGCAAATCCCGTGTGGTTTATAGTTCCGCTTATAGCTGTAATATCCCTATTAATGATTAAGGTTTTTATGAAAAGTTCCTATATAAAATCATTTTATGCTTCCTGCCTGACAATACTGTCCGTTGTGTTTACAGGAATCGTCGGGCTGTATCCGAATCTTATACCCTCAAGCATAGATAAGGCTTACAGTTTAACGGCGTTTAACTCCTCTTCAGGTCCTTATACGCTTAAAATTATGCTTATAGTTGTTGTTATCTTTGTGCCCATAGTAATTGCTTATCAAATATGGTCATATAAGGTATTCAGCAAGCCTCTAAGTGAGGAAGACCTTCACGATGAAGAGGTTGAGACCTATTGAGTTTTACAGCCCCCTTTTAAAGTAGGGGGCTTTTTCTTTTTTTGACATTTATCAAACTTTGATATATTTTTTAGACAGCCTGCGCCCGTGGCTCAATTGGATAGAGCAACGGACTTCGGATCCGTGGGTTGGGGGTTCGACTCCCTCCGGGCGCGCCACTTCTTTTGCTTTTTACCCTTTTAATCAGAATCGTTTGAACTCTATTTTATCCCATTACACAACGAACTTTTATAACATACACGATTTATGAATAAAGCGGCTATTTTTTTATTGACAAACACGCTAAATTTATTAATATTCATTGTGTCCTTATGAGGGCGGGAATAGCTCAGTTGGTAGAGCACGACCTTGCCAAGGTCGGGGTCGCGGGTTCGAGTCCCGTTTCCCGCTCCATTTTTTTATGTAAGCCCTGCAATCGGCGGCATAGCCAAGTGGCTAAGGCACAGGTCTGCAAAACCTTGATCCCCGGTTCGAATCCGGGTGCCGCCTCCATTTTAAGCCGGGGTGGCGGAATAGGTAGACGCAAGGGACTTAAAATCCCTTGGTGCTGTGCACCGTGCGGGTTCGATTCCCGCTCCCGGCACCACTTAAAACCATTAGTTAATTGGTTTCATAAAAATTAATTCTTTGTGACAGAAGTTATAATTGTAATAACAGTTTTTTTGCGCCTTGCTGCTGTTTGAGTTTTTAAAAGGATTTTATTTGAAAAATGCTGTAGATATCGGTTTTGATTAACATTTTTTGCGTTTTCTATAAATTTTGCCTGTTTAGTTTTCATTTTGTATAACTATGGTTATGAAGTTATTGAAAAAGACGGTTATATCGCCACGTGAAAACGGAAAATACAAAGCCTTTCCGACAGTAGTAAAAGTATCTGACGAAATAGTGGTGGCATACAGAGAGGGGAGGGTTGATGCAAAAACGCCGCACGGAGTTGATGGTTGTGTCAGGATTGCAACAAGTCGAAATCTTGAGGATTGGAATGTCTTTTTAACGCCGTTTTGCGATAGCGAACTTGATGCCATTGTTTCTCAGATTCATCAGGATAATCTTTTTTAGTTACAAGAAGTTATGAGTATAGAGGCTTGAACCGTGTGTATATAAGCAGTTTCTCAAAAAGAGAACTTCCGCCAAAGATAAGAAAGCCGATACACTTTGAAGGTGCAAATTTTGCTGTTTTCGGTCATATTTTTCGGTATAAAAACGAACTGATAGCAACGTCTTACGGAAATTTTAACGGCATTGAATCCCCGGCATTGCTTGCATCTAGCGATTTAGGCGAAAGTTGGAGAATTAAGAGCTTGATAACGCCGCAGGGGCATTTGCCAACTCTAAATGAAACGACAGTTACAAGAAAGGGTGACGAGTTTGTTGCTGTTATGCGTTCTTTAGAGCCGTCTTATGATTTGTATTTATCAAAGAGCAAAAATCTCATAGATTGGGCTATGCCTGTAAAAATAAGTATATTTGGACACGCACCTATGGCACGAACCTTGTCTTGCGGCAAAATAGCTTTTGTTTTTAGAGATTTGGGCTTGGAATATCCCGGAGTGAGTATTGCTTTAGGCAGTGATTTGGAACATTGGGAGACCTTTAATATCTGTCAATATACAGGCGGTCTCTACAACGGAGGTTATGCAGATTTTATTGAGATAGACCCGGGCGTATTGTTTGTGGTGTATTATGTTAGCGATGTAAATAATGAGCCTTGGATAGAGGCTTGCACTGTTGAGATTTAAGGGTTTTTGTGAGTGAAAATAGTTTATGAAAAAAAGATAAAATCCGATGACATTGTTATAACGCCAAGACCTGTGTGGAAGTACAAAACCTGCTCATTTTACAACAAAAGACCGTCTTGTCCGCCGTTTACCCCAAGCTGGAGAGATGCCAAAGAGTGGGTCGAGCACTATTTTTTTGCGCTTTTGATAAAATTTGCCGTTGATATGAAAAACTTTGAGGCAGAAAAAAGAGAGGTAATAAACTGGCTTTTAAGAAAAGAGAGTGAATTGTTTGAGCAATATCCGTTTGTTTTTGCACTTTTTCCGGGAGCCTGCAATTTATGTGTAGATTGTGATTTTGAGAAAACGGGGGTTTGTACTTTTCCGAATAAGGTCAGACCTTCGCTTGATGCTTTGGGTATTGAAATATCGAAACTCGTTAAGTTGGACTATAGTGAAGAGGTACTGTATTCCGTTATTTTATTAGATTGAGATATTATTTAAAACCTGTTGGAAGGAAAAGAAGCTGTTTTTTGTTTTGGTTTGCTCAAAATTTTGCCTAATCATATTGACAAAATCCGAATTTTACTTAACATTTAAATAACAAAGAGAGGTACTCTAATAGAAATTAATGGTTCGGAGGTATTTATATGAAAAAGGCATTTGAGAGTATTGAGTTGGGCGGATTAAAGCTAAAAAACAGGTTTATTATGGCTCCGGTTAAAACGGCATACGGCAACCCCAAAGGAGAGGTAAACAACCTTCACCTTAAATTCTATGAAAAGGTGTCGAAAGGCGAGGTTGCTTTAATTATAACCGAACCTGTTGCCGTATTGAAGAGCGGAAGGGAGCACCCCAAACAACTCTGCATAGACGAGCCTCTATGCGTTGATGAGCTTAAAAAAATCACAGATACCATACACAAAAACGGCTCACTTGCCTGCCTTAACATTACGCATGCCGGAAGAGCGGCTAATCCAAAGGCGTCAGGCTCACCCCCCATTGCTCCGAGTGCGGTATTCTGTCCTGCAACCAAGCAAACGCCACAAGAGATGACCCTTACGCAGATAAAAGAGGTTGTCGAAGCATTTGGGAGGGCTGCTAAGAGTGCTAAAGATGCAGGTTTTGATGCAATAGAACTGCAAGCCGGTATGGGGTATATAATCGCTCAGTTTTTGAAAGAAAGGACAAATAAAAGGAGTGACGAGTACGGCAAAAACAAGGAACTTTTTGCTCAAGAGGTGTTTGATGCCGTTTTTAATAGTGCGAACGGGCTTCCGGTTATTGTCAGGATAGCCGGCAATGAATTTGTTGAAGGAGGCATTACGCCGCAAGATAACCTTCCTTTGTTGAAACTTGCAGAAAAGTACTCCGCTTGTGCAGTGCATATCGGTCTTGGGAGTGCCTGTGATACACCGCCATGGTATTACAGCGCAACCTTTACACCTGAGGAAAAACAAATCGAGACATTTAAGAAGATTAAAGAATTGACGAATCTGCCTTTGATAATTGACGGAAGAATGGCAAACCCGGACAAGATTAACAGAGCTTTGGAGGAAGGTTGGGCTGATTTTATAGGTTTGGGCAAATCGTTGGCTTGTGACCAGGAGTTTGTTAAAAAGCTTAAAGAGAAGAAAGATGAAGAAATTTGGTATTGCGGCGGGTGCTTGCAGGGCTGCCTGCTGAAGGTTAAAGCCGGAGTGGGCTTGGGTTGTATAATAAACCCGTTTGTAAATAAGGATAAATTTGAGAAAGCCGATAAATCTCTTAAATTTGTTGTCGTAGGTGGCGGACCGGCAGGAATGGCTTGTGCGACCTATGCAAAAATGAGGGGTCATAAAGCTGTTTTGTTTGAGAAGAAAAAACTCGGCGGTCAGTTTAATTTGGCAATCAAGCCTCCCTTTAAAGATAAGATGAAAAGACCTCTGGATTCTATGATAAAAGAGATGGAAAGGCAGGGTGTTGAGGTTATTTACGAAGAGGCAGCTTTAGATAATATAGAGGCTCAAAAGCCGGATGTAGTTGTTGTGGCAGCAGGGGCAAACTCCTTTGTTCCTAAGATAAAAGGCATAGAAAACGAATATGTTATGGATTCGTTTGCCTATTTTGAGGGTGAAAAGGAGCCTAAAGGAAAAAGAGCTCTGGTGCTTGGCGTGGGGCTTATAGGAAGAGAGGTGATGGAGGATTTGATTAAGAAGGGCTTCGATGAGGTGGTAGGCGTTGATATACTTGAAGAATTGCCTGAAGACTTCACACTTGCAAGGTTGAAAAATATGAAGAATGTTAAAATATTAACCGGAACAAGGCTTGAGGAATTTACAGAAGAGGGCGCTCTAATAAGCAGAAACTCCAAGCTGGAAAACTTGGGTAAATTCGATACAGTTGTAACAAGTATAGGGACAAAACCAAACAGAGACCTTTACGATAAAATAAAAGACAAATTTGAGAGGGTTGAAATAATAGGTGATGCAAACGCAGTTGCGGATATATACGAAGCGACTCACCAGGCTTATTCGTTAATTGAAAAGTATTAAGATAGGGGGTTTTTAAGCCCCCTTATCTTTTTTTGAGATACTTTAATACCCAAAACTCAAACCAATATCGGCTTTTCTAAATATTTATATTTGTACGGCGCTATATTTTTGATTAAAAGTTTATAAAGAAGGCTTCGGTAAAATAATCTTGACAATATGCGGGAGTTTATTTAGTTTGTGCATTGTCTATGAAAAAATTGAAATTTTTGGCAAAGCTTTCTGTAAGCGCAGTTCTTATATTCGTTTTGTTCCATAAAATCAATATAAGCCGATTTGAGGATATGCTGTTTAAAATAGGGCTTTTGAAATTTTTCCTTTTAAGTTTGTTGTATATATTGTCTCAGGTTGTAAGCAGTGTTAGGTGGAGCTTTGTTATAGAAAGTTTAAATGAAAAAATGGCTGTTTTGGAACTTTTAAGGGCTTATTTTTTGGGTATGTATGCAAATCTTTTTTTGCCGAGCATAATAGGGGGTGATGCAATTAAGGCGTATGTTGTCTCGAAAAAAATAGGCTTGAGAAAGTCGATAAGTTCAATATTTTTGGAGAGATACAACGGGTTAATGGCTCTTTTGCTTATCTCTTTGGTGTCGGTATTGGTGTTTAACAGGTTTTTCAATGCAAAAATTATAGCCGGAGTTGTGGCTGTCAATATTTTTTCCGTAATTTCAATATATTCTTTGAGATTTAAGATTTTCAGAAGGTATGAGAAGTTGAGAAATTTCTATGACGATATAGTTATGTTTCACAAAAGCCGTTTCTTTGTGAGGGTTTCAATTTTATCCGTTGTTGTGCAGACGATTGTCATATTGATTTATATGCTGTCTGGTCTTATGTTGGGACTAAAAATAAGCCCCATATACTATTTTGCCTTCATACCGATAATAAACCTGATAAGCTTTTTGCCCATATCTTTTAACGGAATAGGTGTAAGAGAATTTTCTTTTGTTTATTTCTTTTCTTTTGCCAATCTAAATAAATTGCAGGCGTTATCTTTGAGTATATCCGTATTTTTCGTTGTTGTTTTCTGCAGCCTTATAGGGGGTGTTGTTTATTTTGTATCAAAAGACAGAACTGTTAAAGAGGCTGAAGAGTTTTATAAGTCAAAATAGGCTTATCAACTCAAATCGCATCGGAGCAGCAGTATCCGGCGGACCTGACTCTGTTTTTATGCTCCATATGCTAAATGAAATAGCAGAAGATTTCGGGTTTGAAATAACGGTTTTGCATTTTAACCACAAAATAAGAGAAGAGTCCGATGAGGACGCCCTATTTGTTAAAAATTCGGCTTGTAAATTGAATCTCGATTTTGAAACGGAGTCCTGTGATGTTTTGGAGTTTGCAAAGAAAGAGAAGCTGTCTTTGGAGGATGCTGCGAGGATAAAAAGATACGATTTTTTAAAAAGATGCAAAGATAGATTTGAGCTGGGCGAAGTGGCGTTGGCTCACACAAAAGACGATGTTGCCGAGACATTTGTTATGAATATGATGCGGGGCTCTTCTTTGAGCGGTTTAACCTCTATGAGAATAAAGAGAGAGTTTTATATACGCCCGGTCTGTTTTCTAAAAAAAAGCGAGATACTGGACTATCTGAACGAACAGGGCATAGCCTTTAGGGTTG
>JALVUQ010000040.1 GCA_027035575.1 Desulfurellales bacterium
ACATCCCCACAATCTTGTGTCCATCCCATTATACCAAACCCCTCCTCACTCTTCAATCCCATCTCCAAACTTAACTACAAACATCTGATTCAGTTCATATCTTTTTGCCTTAATCAGAGGATTAGCTTTCCGGGTTTTATGCAGTTTATCGGTAGCAATAAACAGAGCAACATTTAAAATATCCATAGATTGAAAAAACCCTCCCTTTTTTAATCTCTGTTTTTCAAAGGTAGAATGAACAGATTCAACAGAGTTGGTTGTATTGATAAATTTTCTGATAGTTTCAGGGTATTTTAAAAAGGTCAGAAATTCTTCCTTTTTTGAGAATAAGTACTGAGTGTAGGTCTTATATCGGTCTTTAAACTTTTCAATAATCTCCGTTTTAAAAATTTCCACTCCTTTTTCAAAGGTATCACAGTAATTTTTAATCTCTTTAAGCTTTTTATTTACATAAGAGGCATCCTCTTTTTTCATATGTTTATACACATTCCTTGCAAGATGGACTGTACATTTCTGAATATCGGAGCAGGGAAAATAGGCTTTTATCGCCTCGGATATACCGCTGAAATCATCACAGATGAACATCAAGACCTTTTTCATCCCCCTGTTTATTAAATCCTGAAATACATCCATCTATGTGGATTTATTCTCACTTCCAAAGAAAGAGTAAAATCCAAGAAGGGATTTATTTGCATTGGTATCTATTCCTGCAACAGTGTAAACAACCGCCTTTTTAACTCTTTTGTCTTTTTCGTCTTTTACCATACAGTGGTAGGCGTCTATGTAGATGAAATAATAGTTTTCCTGAAGTTCTTTTGATTTAAACTCAAGCATTTGGGTTTTTATGTATTCAAATATCTCATCATATGCCTTTTCACTGAAGTCTAAGCCCCTTAATTTCATTTTATAAACAATCTCCTGTTTGGAATCTCCGTTGATTAGAAAGGAGAAAATTAAATCCTCGAAGCTTTCATCATATCTTTGATATTTGGGAGGGAGAAGATGGGAGCGGAAGTTTCCGCTCCTTGTTCTTGGGACATCCAAGTTCAGTTTACCAAGAGATGTGCTCAGGCTTCTTTTATAACTCCCGTTGCCCTTATCCTTTGAATTTTCAAGTAGGTATTCATATCTTTCTTTACCCATAATCTCAATCAATAATCCTTCCATTAGGGCAGCCAATTTGTTTTTCCCATATTCGTCCAATTCCTTTATTACATCCGTATCATTCATAACCTCTTTTAACATCTCTTTGTTCATTTTAGCATCCTCCTTTTTCCCTTCTTCTGTTGTTGGTTACGCATAACACGCTACCTTAATTCTACAACACGTTACCGTAAATTTTACTACATTATTCTTATGGAGACACAAGAATATTTTAAGTCCCGAAGAGCATGTCAATGAGGTTGTTGACAAAACAGACAGAACAATAAACGAGATTCACTCGACAAGTGCAGCAACGCAAGAAATCTCATCGACCGTATCAGAGATAGATTCTCAGGTTAAGGAGGTTAGTGAGGCTGTAAAAGAAAACGCCAAAGCTGCCGAAGATGTGGCTCAGTCTGCCGAAGAGCTTAACAATATAGCAAAAAAGGTTTCGGAGTTGGTTAACCAATTTCATTGAGATTAAATTAACCGCTCAAAAGGGCTTTTTGCTGGCTTTACCTATATTTTAAAAATTAAAAATAGCGTTTTTAAGCAAAAAGCGTGGTTTGTGTGGACAAATATCTAAAATAGAGTATGCTTTCAAGCTATGGAAAAAGAGCAAAGCCTCGGATTGGTTGTTCCCGTTGCCGTTTTTTTGGGCGGCATAGGAGGTGGAATTGTTTTTCCGATTCTTCCGATATTGGGGCTTCAATTCGGACTCTCCGCCGCATTCATAGGTATTATACTGTCTTCAAACAGGGTGGCAAGAATTGTTTCAAATCAGCTTGTCGGTCTGTCCATAGATACATTCGGGGGTAAAAAACCGTTAATTATAGGGCTTTTTATAGAAAGTATCGGCAGTTTGCTCTATGTTTACTCCCTCTATTCGACCTACCACGGGGTTGCTATGTTGGTCGGAAGGTTTGTTTGGGGTGTTGGCTCGGCATTTGTGTTTATCTCAGCAAGCACAATAGCTCTCAATATGTCGGTGCGCTCAACAAGAGGCAAATCAACGGCAAAAGTAAGAATAGCCATATCCCTCGGCGTGCCGTTCGGGCTTGTGCTTGGCGGTGTTTTGGCAGGGGTGTTTAGCGATGCCACGGCTTTTTTCTTCAGCGCTCTCTCGTCTTTTATATCCGCGCTTCTTGTGATTTTTATGTTTAAAGAGAAAAAGAAGGTATCCTCCAAAGTTTCCATAAACATAAAGGATGCCTTTGTCTATATGTTTAAAAACAGGGATGTGTTCGCCATAGGCTTATACAATATGTTTACGTTTTTTTCCCTACAGGGTGTTGTAATGGCAACGCTTGTACTGTTTATAAAAAGCAAAAATTTTCATTTTATCTATAGTGACGCCAGATTTAGCAGCGGCGTTATTATGGCTTTTATGATGCTCTCCTCAGGTATAAGCGGCATAGTAGCCGGAAGGATTGTGGATAAATTAAAACTTCGCAGCGTTATCACATTTCCTTTTGTATTCATAGCGGTTATCGGGTTTTTTGTACTTGCAGAAGCAGCAAGCTCTTTTTATGTAATTGCGGCGTTAATAGCTCTGGGCAGTGCGATAGGAATAAATAACGTAGCGCTGTTAAGCATACTCGGAGACATAACCCCAAAACAAAAAAGGGGCATTTCCGTGTCCGTATATCAACTGCTCGGAGATATAGGCGGAATGTTAGGACCCGTATTCGGTATTCAGATTGGGATGCTTTTTGGTTTTTCCAAAGCCTATATTGCGACTGCAGTCATATTTTCTTTCTCGCTTTTGTTGTTAATTCGTATTTATGGTATGGAGAAATCATATATAAAAAAACGTGGCAATCCTTCTGCAGCCTGAATTGAGCTTAAAGCAGCGTTTTTTAATTTGAACTGTCAAGCTCTCTTATTTTATCCATCAAAGCGTTGTATTCTTTAATCATACCCATCTCTTTGTAACACAAAGCTATCTTTAAAACGGTCTTTTTTTTGTCTTCGGAGTAGGGCAGATAATCCTGAAACGTTTTTACAGCCTTTTCGTACTCTCCGAACTCATAATAAAGATTGCCAAGCGCGTCAGATATTTCACCAACGAGCTTATCGTTCATACCGAGCGCCTTTTCAAGATTTTCCTTGGCATTGAAGTAGTCTTCCCGCATTAAATAAAGTTTTCCCAAAGCAACATACACAAGAGGCTGAAACGGTATAAGCTCGACCGCTTCTTTAAGATACTCTTCGGCTTGTGTAAGTTGATTTTTATCTATCATTATACTCCCGAGCAAAAACGGTATATCCCCAAACGCACCGTATTTCTCGTAAAGATAGAGCAGCTTTTCATATGCCTTGTCAAGCTCCTCTTTTCTTACAAATTCCATAACCCTTTCATACTCCTCAAAAGCCTCAGACTCCATTTTAAGTTGCTCAAACAGCAATTTTTGCCTTTGAATGTCCTTTTGGGATTTTGCCATTTCCGAGACAATATCCATCCATTTCAAGACCTCTTTGTTTTTAGGGTCGTGCTCCAGCGCTCTTTGCACGAGGTTTTTTGCAGCAATAAAATTTTGCCTGTTTATCTCTGTTTTTGCCAGTATCAAATGAGACGGAATAATCTTTTTCAAAACCTCATAGTCAAACTTTGCCTTTTTGAAGTCAGAATCAAGCTCCAAAGCCTTCTCAAAGTCCCGCAGCGCATCTTTATACATAAATCTGTTCAAACTGCACAGCTTCGCACGCCAATAATACAAGGATGCGCTGTCAGGATAGAGTTTTATCGCCTCGTCAGCCAAACTCAAACCGTCATATATATTCTGAAATTCAAAGTATAAGGAGAGCATTGCAGCTATATCGTCAATTTTGCTCAAGAATTTGTCCCTGTTCTGTTTAGATTTTTTTTCAAGGCTCAAATATTTATAGAGGTTGTCCACATATTTTTTTGCCGATGAGGTTTTTTCTTTAATCAATGTAAAGTATTTTAGAGACTGTTCTATTCTTTTTCCGACATCCTGCCCCTCTATATCCATCTCTTCTTGGTTAAAAAGGAAAAACTCCTTAAAGTAGAAGGTGCTGACGGCGCCTTGGAAAACCTTGTCGAATGTAATCTCGTCATTGATTTTATTTACAATTTCAACCTCTTTTCTGATTAAATCCTCATTTTTCGTATTTTTCCATATCTTTAAAATTTGTTTATCGAGCTTCAGAGCCTTTGATGAATTTTTAACCATATCCTCAAGGGATTTTTTTATCTGCCTTGTTTTTTTGATAAATCCATCATACTCGGGTTGTTTTGCAGTATTTAAAAAGCCCTTATCTATATTTTTATCCATAAATTTATCTATTGCTTCTTGAAAACTCATAACCTCAGTATAATCTATAAACGCACCTCCTTCGGTGGCGTTGATAAATTTATACCCCTCTTTTGTCAGATTGGCTGCAATATCCTCAACGAGCTTCAAACCCGAATAGAGCGTTGGAGTTGTCGGAACCTTTTCCTCGTAATTACCCTTAACCCATATAACATCCTTTGAAATCGCCCCTTCTATCGATGTTCCTTTGGCGTGCTCCATACCGCCTGAATATGCCCAGTCCTGACCTATAAAAATTATCGGATTTGCACCCAAAACGTATGCGAGCTGCACAGCCATATGAGTTACGGCGTTAACTCCGAAGCGCTTTTTTTTACTCTCTTTTATCAACTCTTTATACAGCTCCATAAACGACATAGGCGTAAACGATAAAAACGAGCGTTTAAACAGTTTAGGTATGGAAAAATAAACGCCGTCGGCGCAAACATAGTTTGTAGCGTTTTTTTCTTTGTCTTCCAAAATTGCCTTATATTTTTCAACATTTATCGTTTGATAGTCCACACCGCATACAAAATCCGGTGTAATTTTCAGGTTTTTTAGCGTGGGTATAACGCTGTCTGCTGCTATTATAACACATCTGTCCTTTATATCTTTAAGCAGGTCAACATTTTTGCTTAAAGACGGACCGCTTGCAGCAATGACAGCCGGTTTGCCTTTGAATTTATCGTTTAAATCATCTATGGAGCCTCCTGTCACCAAAGACGGAATGTTTTTTATTACGTTTTCTGCTATTTGCTTCGATTTGTTCATCAAGGTATTTCTGTTTAAAAGAATGGGCGTTATGTTTTTGTATATCAACTCTTGGATTGCTTTTAAATCATAAGATTTAATTTTGTCATAATCGGGGGTATCCACCTGTATGAGATTGCCCCAATACAATCTTTGCATAAGCAGGTTTATTATTGAGGCTATCTTTTCTTTTACATCCTCATCTATGGATAAAATTATTATCTTCGGGTTGCTTATTATGTCCGATAAATCGATTTTTTCAAAAACCTTTTTTAAGATACACAGATTCGTTTCCAAAGCCACTATAACGGTTTTCGGATACTTTTCTTGTAAACTTTTTATGGTGTTGCCGATACCAAACCCGTGAACAAATATAGTATCAACGGATTTAATATTTGCCTGCCCAACCTCTTTTTTTTCATCAAGCTCCATATCATTATAAAACAGTTTTCCGTCTTCTATTTTTATGTTTTCATCACAACTGCTGTTTTCAATCTTTTGAGCCAAATCTCTGTATCTTTTTTCCAATGCCTTTCTGTTTTTTTCCAACATATATCTTCAAACCTCCTTACGGTTATCATAAAAATCAATAGCAACAATTATTCCCAACTTTTTATTAAAGTTTTGCAGGTTGCATCCGATTATTAAGTTGAGAAAGAAATTAAGGTGTACAAAGGGGGTGATGCCTTAAGGAGAAACAAACAACCCTTAAAGAGGTTTTTTAAGGGCTTTCGGATTTGGGCTTTCTATGTTTAACCTTTAAAAATTAAGACTTTAGGAGGAAAACTATGGGATTGAGAATCAATACCAATATTAACGCTCAATATGCGGTTATGAACCTAAACAACACAAACAACAAATTATCACAATCTCTAAACAGGCTCTCAACGGGCTTGAGAATAACAAAGGCGGCAGACG
The DNA here is from genome assembly GCA_027035575.1 of Desulfurellales bacterium. Taxonomy (GTDB): domain Bacteria; phylum Campylobacterota_A; class Desulfurellia; order Desulfurellales; family Hippeaceae; genus S144-51. The sequence goes on from JALVUQ010000040.1 coordinate 6,129, forward strand.
ATGCAGCCGGTATGACAATTGCAGACTCTTTGAAATTTCAGTCTTTGAACTTAGGGCAGGCAATTAACAACGGCAACAACGCAATAAAACTTATCCAGATTGCCGATATGGCTCTCCAAAAATCTATCGATATCGTTCAGACGGTAGCCCAGAAGGCAACACAGGCAGCAAACGCCACAGAGGACTCCGCATCAAGAAGTGCTCTGCAGTCGGATGTTAACAAATTGATTGAAGAGCTGAACAACATTGCAGAAACAACATCCTACAAAGGCGTTAACCTGCTTGACGGAACATTTACAAACAAGCTTGTTCATGTCGGTGCATATATGGACCAGACACTCTCAATTGGCGCACAAAGAACGGCAGCAGACTCAATCGGCTGGGTAGCAAGGTCGGGTGCAACAAATGATGTTGCTCAGGACGAATGGATAAATTCCAATCAATATCTTCAGGAAAATGCTTCTGCAGCCACAACCTATATGACGTTCAATGCAAACACAGATTTTGCAAGATTTAAAGCTGATGATACTACAATTAACGGTGTAGCAATAGGTAATCTTGCAGCCGGTATTAATGAAGATCAGCAGGTTGACGCAAAAACTGTTGCTGCAGCCATAAACAGTGTTAAAGCACAGACAGGTGGCGTTGAAGCAGAAGCTACAACAACTGTGACGGGAACAGGCGCAATAACGGCTGGTACAATCAGTGCAGGCACATTCTTTATAAACGGTGTGGATATAGGCCAAGTTAATGTAGGAACAAAGGATGCAAACAACGCCCTTGTTAATGCAATCAATCAATTCCAAGACCAGACAGGTGTTGTTGCAAGTAAAAACGCAAACGGTCAGCTTGTTTTAACAGCACAAGACGGAAGAAATATTGCAGTTAAAGCCAACACAAACGTGACAAACATAATACATCTTTCTGATAGTGAGACAAAACTAACTGGAACCGTTGCTTCTATCACAGATGCTACAAACTTTTACCTAAATGGAGTATCAATTACCTTAACTGCCGGTACCAGTGCAATCTCAGGTGCTAAGGAAATAAATTCCGCTTTAACAGCTGCGGGTATAGATACTACTCACCAGATCAGAGCATCTTATTCCGGAGGCAAGCTTAAACTTTACGCAATAGACGGAAGGGATATTAATATACACTTTGCAAGCGCAAATGCAACGGCGAGCGCATTAGGTTTTGTCGGCTTAGATACCGCAACTGCAAACCATGATACAAATTTCATAGCAAACGAATCTGCCCACGGCAACATAACGCTTACAAGTACAGATACAATTGCTATCGGAGGCAACAAACCTGCCGTATCCGGTCTGAAGGAAGGAACAATTTCTCCGAATAAGAAGCTCGAAGATGTTAACGTAACAACTCAATCAGGAGCCGAGCTTGCAATAAAAATAGCACAATCCGCTTTAAGCGACCTTGATAAAGTGAGAAGTAACTTAGGTTCTGTTCAAAACCAGATTCAGGCAACCGTTGAGAACATCTCGGTCACACAGATTAACATCAACGGAGCGGAATCAACAATAAGAGACGTTAACTTCGCAAAAGAGTCTTCAAACTTCTCCAAACTGCAAATTCTTGCACAGTCCGGCACCTATGCACTTGCACAGGCAAACGCAGTTCAGCAGAACGTATTGAGACTGCTTCAGTAATCAATCCGGTAATCACAGCATACTTTAAAGCCCGCTTTGAAAGCGGGCTTTTTTGTTTATATTTTTTGTACAACATAAGCTGCGTATATTTCAGATATTTTTGCAGCTTGAAGAATAAAACTCTATATAAAGCCCTGAAGTTTAAACGGATGTATTTTCAATCTTTATTATTTCTTTTTGGAAAACAAACCCTTGATTTTCTTTAACAATTCACCAGATTTCAGTAAACCCTCCAGTTGCATTTCTACGGCTCTTGTAGATACGGCTCCCATTTCGCTTCCCACAACTTTGCTGCCGTGCATAAAAAAAGTCTGCGGTGTAGATTTGATGTTGTATTTTTCTGCTAATTCCATATTGTTGGAGATGTTTATGTTGAAAAACTCTATGCCTTTTTGAGCATATTTCTTTTCAATCTGCTTCAAGATTTTTTCCATTTTTCTGCAATACGGGCAGTGATTGCTTGTAAAAATCAAAACATATTTTCCGTCTTTGTCATCCGGCGGATTCTTAATATCCTTCATACCTCACCTTTCTTCAATAGATTAAATTCAAACTTACCGCACTATTTATCAATACCATTCTAAACCAACCATTTAATAAAAACAAGCTTTTACACCCCCCCTTTTTTTTATTACACTTCGTACCTGCGGGATGTGGAAGATGGGTAGGGGTTGAGAGAAACTTAAACGGGTTTTTTAGATAGATATAAGACGGTTAAAAATGTATTGTTATAGATAAAATAACTCCTGTTTGGATTTATGTTGCCGGTAGTTATAAAAATTGAACTTCGAGTTAAAATTTGTTAGTTTATCGAGTGTGAAGAAGGATTTTTTGTTTTGGTTTTCCGTGTTTTTTATCTTGCTTATAGTTTTTTGCGCAATTTTTGCGCCCTATATTGCTCCATATAATCCCTACGCCATAAACCCGCACGCAATTTTGCAGCCGCCGAGTGCTCAACATATATTCGGAACGGACAGGATAGGCAGAGATGTTTTTTCGAGGATGATTTTTGCCGGTCGTATTTCCATAGAGGTGTCCTTAATTGCTGTTTCTATCTCGATTGCCATAGGCATACTGATAGGAGCCGTTAGCGGTTATTTTTCCGGTTGGATTGATACGATTCTTATGAGATTTACGGATGTTATGCTCACCTTCCCGGTTTTTTTCCTTATTTTGGCTGTTGTGGTGGTTATAGGTCCAAGTATAATGAACGTTATGGTCGTTATAGGTTTGACAGGCTGGATGGGTGTTGCAAGGATGGTTAGAGCGGAAGTGCTGAAGATAAGGGAGATGAACTATGTTCATGCAGCCAAACTGCTGGGCAAAAGCGACTTTTATATTATTCTGCGACATATAGTTCCAAACGCTTTATCGCCGGTCATTGTTTATGCTACTTTGGGTATCGGAAGCGCTATTTTGACGGAATCGGGGCTATCGTTTTTGGGGCTTGGTGTTCAACCTCCGACTGCAAGCTGGGGAAGCATACTTTCAGAGGGCAAAGACGTTATTGATATAGCTTGGTGGATGAGCTTTTTCCCCGGTATTGTCATATTTTTAAGTGTTGTTTCGTTTACGATAATAGGTGAAAAACTAAAGTAATGTTTCAGATAGACAGGAAAAAACTGAAGTATTTCGATTACCCGCTTTTTTTTAGTGTTCTGTTAATTTCCTTAATGAGTATATTCACAATATACACAATAAGTAAAGGCAGAATTTTTGCTTTAAGGCAGCTCTTTTGGGTATTGTCGGGTGTTGCTTTGTCCATAGTTGTAGCCAACATAGATATCAGGAAAATAAAATCATTTGCCAAGCCGTTTTATCTGTTCTCACTGCTGCTTTTAATTTTGGTATTTTTAAACGGCGTTTTGAGCCACGGCGCAAGAAGATGGATAAGCATAGCCTTTTTTCATATACAACCGTCTGAATTTGTTAAGGTTTCCATAATACTTATTCTTGCGCACTATTTTGATGAAAATCCCAAGTATGAAGCGTACGATTTTAAGGAGCTTTTCATACCGTTTCTTTTGATAGCTTTTCCGACGGGGCTTATTTTGATTCAACCAGACCTTGGTACGTCTGTTATAATTTTGGCTATATCCTTTAGTATCCTTTTACTTGCGGGTATCAAGAGGTCTTTGTTGATGAAAATGGCAATTCTCGGTATTGTTTTTTTACCTTTTGCCTGGTCAAGCCTCAAACCTTATCAAAAGGACAGGATTATGGCTTTTATAAACCCGTATGCGGCTCCGGCCACATACGGTTATCATATAATTCAATCTGAGATTGCCATAGGTTCGGGCGGGCTTTTAGGCAAAGGTGTTAAGGGCGCAACGCAAACGGCTTTAAATTTTTTACCTGAGAGTCATACCGATTTTATATTTTCCGTTTTCAGCGAACAAAGAGGATTTGTTGGCGACCTTATTTTGATTTTTCTCTATTTATTTATTATATTAAGAGCGATACAGATAGCTAAAAATACAAAAAGCAATTTTGAAAGGTTTGTTGCAATCGGTATCATTGCAATGATTTGGGTTTCTTTTGTGTTTAACGTAGGAATGACAATGGGGCTTCTTCCCGTTGTCGGAATCCCCCTTGTTTTTTTTAGTTACGGGGGCAGTGCAATGATTATAAATTTTTTCTGTTTGGGTTTGTTGTTGAGTATTAAGTTGAGGAATAGCCTATGACAAGATTGCTGATATCTTCCGACCCGTTTTTGACCAAAGTTGCCAAAGTGGAAAACGGTAAGTTGAGTGTTTTTAGCGTTAGAAGAAAAAGCGACTCTATTCTTGTCGGAAATATATACAAAGGTGTTGTGCTGAACATTTCAAGGAGTTTAAATGCCGCTTTTGTGGATATTGGGATTGGCAAAAATGCTTTTTTGAGCCTTGAGAAACAGGAAAACGGAAAGAGAATAGCTGAAAACGACGAGATTCTTGTTCAGGTGTTTAAACCGATAATTTCAACAAAAGGACCGAAGGTTACAACCAATATAACCCTGCCTGGTAATTATATTGTTCTTTTGAGGGGAAACGGTTTTATCGGTATTTCAAAGCAGATTAAAGATGCAGACAAAGCAGATAAATTAAGAAAATTTTTAAAGAGATTTTCGACAGACAAGATAGGATTTATAGCAAGAACGGCATCGCAGTATGCAGATTTAAACGAGTTAGAGAATGATTTAAAGTATTTACTGGAACTTAACGAGGAAATAACAAAAAAAGCAAAAAACACCAAAGCACCCGCATTGATAATGGAAGAGCCCTCGCTTCCCATTTGGGTTATCAGGGAGTATTGCGACAAAGAGACCGGTAGTGTTATACTCGATAATGAATACGCTTATATAAACACAAAAAAACACCTCTCTAAAATAGGCTCTCCGTGTGCGGAGAAATTATCTTTGTATAAACATAAAGAACCTATTTTTAAATTTTTCGGCATAGATGAGGATGTAAAATCTCTTGAGTCCAATACCGTTGTGCTTAAAAAAGGAGAATACATTACAATTGAAAAAACAGAGGCTCTTTTTGCCATAGACGTAAATTCCGGCAAGTATAACTACAACAGCGATGTTGAGGACGCTATCTTTGAGATAAACAAAGAGGCTGCGTATGAGATTTTCAATCAAATAACCTTGAGGGATATGGGCGGATTGATAGTTATAGATTTTATTGATATGGAAAACGAGGACAATAAGCACAAGCTTGAAGAAATACTTGAAAATCTGGCTGCAAAAAATAAAAGGGAGACGCACGTCGGCAAGTTGAGTCAGTTCGGACTTGTCGAAATTTCAAGAAGAAAAAATGATAACGATATTTTTGATAAAATGTTTGATAAATGCGAAAGCTGTTTAAATACGGGGCTTGTTAAGAGCGTTCCGCTTTTATGCTCGGAAATATATGAGAAGGTTAGATATGAAAAAGGCAGATTTAAGTTAATTGCAACGGCAAACGTTGTTGAATATATGAAAGACAGGATAGGTGATTTTGATAATAAACTGCACTATGAGATAAAAAGCGGGTGTAATGCGGAAGATTATAATTTAGAGGTGATTAAATGATTGAGAGATACACAAGACAGAAAATGGGAGCAATCTGGACAAAAGAGTCTAAATTTAAAAGATGGCTCGATGTTGAGATAGCTGTTGTTAAGGCTTGGGAGGCAGTCGGAAAAATCCCTTCCGGTACTGCTGAAAAAGTAGAACAAAGAGCTGCCTTTGAAATAGATAGAATCGAGGAGATAGAAAAAACGACCAGACACGATGTTGTGGCTTTTTTGGAAAACGTTAAAGAGCATCTCGAAGATGAAGGGGATTATCTGCATTTCGGGATTACCTCTTCAGACACAATAGACACGGCTATGGCTATAACTTTAAGAGATTCGGCTGATATTATTATAGACGACATTAAAGAGATTCTTTCAACAATAAAGAAAAGAGCGTTTGAGTTTAAAGATACGCTTATGATAGGGCGCTCCCACGGCATACACGGTGAGCCGATAAGTTTCGGTTTTGTTTTTGCATTGTGGTATGAGGAGATGAAAAGAAACCTAAAAAGGATGGAAGATGCCAAAGAGGTTGTCTCATACGGGAAAATTTCCGGCTCTATGGGCACATTTGCAAATGTTGAGCCGAGGGTTGAAGAGACAGCCTGCAAACTGTTGGGTTTGAAAAACGCAAAAATCTCAAACCAGATTATCCAAAGGGACAGATATGCGCAATATATGGCAACACTCGCAGTAATAGCCTCAAGCATTGAAAAGATTTCAACGCAGATAAGGCACTATCAAAGAACGGAGGTTAGAGAAGCCGAGGAGTTCTTCCATAAAGGACAAAAGGGCTCGTCTTCTATGCCGCACAAGAGAAACCCGGTGCTGAGTGAAAATCTGTGCGGATTGGCTAGACTTGTAAGGGGCAATGCTATGGTAGCTTTTGAAAATGTAGCGCTGTGGCACGAAAGGGATATTTCACACTCCTCAAACGAGAGGATAATACTGCCTGATTCCAATATAGCAATAGATTTTATGCTCTTCAGGCTTAACGAAGTCTTAAAAAATCTCACTGTTTATAAAGAGAATATGTTGCAAAACCTGAATATGACAAGGGGCGTAATTTATTCACAGCGATTGATGCTTGCACTTGTTGCAAAAGGAGCCGACAAAATAGAAGCGTATGAGCGCGTTCAGAAGTATGCTATGGATTCCTGGGAAAATAAAAAGGACTTCAAATCTTTAATACTGAATGATAAATTTGTATCTGAATTTTTAACAAAAAAAGAGATTGAGGAGTGCTTCGACCCGAAATACTATATTAGAAAAATGGATGTTATATTTAACAGAGTTTTTGACTAACAACCGCATTTATAGTAAGATTTTTTAAATTAGGAGTGGCGCTTGTGGAGCTGTTGGATAGATTGGAAGAGTCCATAATTATAACCGACAAAAGCGGTGTGGTGAAGTATTCAAACAACTCTGCCCGTTCGCTGCTTGATATCGAAAGAAAAAATAAAATAACAACCGTTTTCAAGCCGGATGACAGGGAGATATTTTTTGTAAATTTAATGAGAATTGTGGAAAAGTACGGAAAATATCACAACTTCATCAGGCTTGTTTCAAAACAAGACAGTCTTATCTTTTGTTGGTTAAACGCTTTTACATATAATGACGATATTGTTTTTGAGATTTTTGACCTGTCCAAGGCAAGTTCCAACAATCCTAATATCAATGACGATAACTATGTTAGGCTGTTAAAATATATGTCGGAAGGCGTTGCCCACTCAATAAGAAATCCGATTATGTCGGCGGGCGGGATGCTTAACAGGTTAAAAAGCAAACTTCCCAAAGAGACGTCTGACAGCATTCTTTCTTACATAGAAATTGTAGAAAAGAGCCTGTATAAAATTATGCATATCATTGCAAACATAGAAGTCATAAGCAACTCGTTACCGGCTTCTTTGAAAAAGATAGATTTGAGCGAAGTTGTCAGAAATGTGGCTGAAAAATATAAAAAATTCGACAATATTACTATCAATATTAAGGCTCAAGAGAGCGTTGAGATTTATGCGGACGATTCCCATATTGCTTTCGTTATCGAAGAAATTGTGAAAAATTCATACGATGCGTCGGGTGGAGAGGCGGTTGTTGTTGACATAGAAATTAAAAAAGAACAAGAAAAAGCTGTTGTGGTTATATCGGATAACGGTCCGGGAATTGAGGATGAGAACATTCCTTTGGTTATGATTCCGTTTTACTCCACAAAGCCGAGCAATATGGGGGTGGGCTTGTCTTTATCGAAATTTATAGTTGAAGGTTATGGCGGCAGTATTGAAATAGATTCAAAAAAGGGTGAAGGAACAACTTTAATCGTGACGCTGCCGGTTGAAAAGAGAAATATTTTAAGAAGAGAAGTGGTAGATGTCTAAGATAAATAAACTATCGAAAAAGATTATAATATACACGACGTCACTTATTCTTTTAGTAACACTGATTTTTACCGTGGTTTCTATGTCGGCTTTGATGATGTTTAAGAAATATACAATAAACAAAACCGAAAATACGTTTAAAGATAACGCCAACAGAAACTTGGAAAGAGAGGTTGTATTTTACGCCAAGATTTTAAAGAAAGCTATGGATTCGAGAAGTAAGACGGTTTTTATGTTCGGTAAGATGCTTGATAAGGAGATAGAGGCTTATAAAAATTGCAAAAATAAGAACTTTCTTACGGATATTTATGAGGAGATGAATCAATCCTTTGACATAAGGGATATTGAGATATTGAACTCAAATTTTAAGGTTTTGTGTAAATTCCCCGAATACATAGACACATCCTCCATACCGAGCCTGTTAAAAGAAACGGTTAAACCGACGGATAGATTTATATCAAGGATAAGATATATTGACTTTCATAAAAATAGCGATAACAGCGTGTCCTATTCTTATGTCTATTTGACCAAAGCCAACGATAAAAGCCCCATATTTGTGGTTTTTGATTTTAACCCTTACAGTATGTATTCTTTGATAAAAACGGCGCAGCTCTACCCGTATTCTCAAAAATATCTGTGGGTTATAAATAGAAAAGGAGTGTTGATATACGACCCTCCGACAAAAAATCACCCCTTGATTACACTGTTGGATAATGTAAACTTGACAAATCCGAAAAACGGTTTGGCATTAAGCGAGATTGTCAAAAATAAAATATTAAAGGGCGGTACGGGCGTATCGAGATATATTTTTAGAAATGTTGACAAATTCGTGGGATACACTTATATTAAAGAATTGGGATGGGGGCTTGGTTTGACGCTTCCTACCGAGGAGTTTTACGCCCCCATTATCAATTTGAGCAGGGATATTGATGTTAAGACCATACACACACTGTCAGTATTGAGCATAGTCAATGCCATAATTATATTGATTGGTGTGACGGTTGCTATGTTTGTCTCTAAGAAGATTACAAGCCCCATCAACAGGACGATAGAGGCAATAGATGCCCTGATTAAAGAGGGTAAGTTGAAAAAGCTTTCAATAGAAGGGGATGATGAGTTGCAGGATCTGGCTTTGTCTGTAAACAAACTGATGGATTTTTTTGATAAAGTATGCGCTAATTCGGATAAAACAAAGGGGGTCTAAATGGCTGATAATATGGAAGAGATGGAAGAGATAGTTCAGGATTTTTTACTTGAAGCAGAGGAGCTTTTGGAGGAGCTTGATGAAGATTTGGTAAAGCTTGAAAGCTCCGGTGACGATACCGACCTTTTGAATAAGATATTCAGAGCCTTTCACACAATTAAGGGTTCATCGAGTTTTTTGGGCTTTGAGACCCTGACACACCTGACTCACAGACTTGAAGATGTTTTGAATAAGTTAAGAAAATTTGAGCTTTCTTTAAGCAGCGAACTGATGGATGCCATATTAGCCGGCGTTGACAAGGCAAAAGAGATTATAGAGGTAATTAAGGAAAAGGGTGACCCTGAGGCTATAGATGTGGAAGAGAACATACAGGCTTTAAGCAAGTTTTTGGAAGAACCTCAAGAGCCTCAAGAGGAGATTTCAGAAGAAGAGCTTTTAAAGGAGCAGGAAGAGGAGATAAAAGAAGAGGAACTTTTGGAGAACGTAGAAGCCGAACAAGAGGCTGAAGAGCCGAAGGAAGAAAAATCCGAAAACAAAGCAAAAAAAAGCGATGATGAAATAGAGGCTGAAATACAGAGGCTTCTTGCGCAAAGAATGGAAGAAGACAGAAAGAAACGACAGCAAAAAAAACAACAGGAAGAACAAAAGCAAAAAGAAACTCAAAAGGAAGAAGATAAACAGGTTCAAGCTCAACAACAACCCACTCAAGAAACCAAACCACAGGCTCAAAAACAGCAAACAAAAGCAAAATCCAAGTCCAAGCCGGTTATAGAGCAGACAATCAGGGTTGATGTTACAAGATTGGATGATTTGATGAATCTTGTGGGTGAGCTTGTTTTGGGCAAAAACAGATTGGTAAGCGTTGCACAAAAAGCCGAGGAGAAGTTTGAGGGTGACGATATAGTCGAGGAGTTATCAGGTGTTGCATCCCAGATAACACTTGTAACTACCGATTTGCAGATGGGAGTTATGAAAACGAGAATGGTGCAGGTCGGTAAGGTGTTTAATAAGTTCCCAAGGGTTGTACGTGATATATCCAAAGAATTGAATAAAGAGGTTGAGCTAATTATAGAGGGTGCGGAAACCGAGCTTGACAAGAGTGTCGTTGAGGAGATTAACGACCCGCTTGTTCATATAATTAGAAACGCCATTGACCACGGAATAGAGCCGAAAGAAAAAAGGCTGGCTGCCGGAAAACCGCCGAAGGGCAAGATAGTTCTTTCTGCTTTTCACGAAGGTAATTACATAATAATAAAAACAACGGACGACGGCGGAGGAATGGACCCTGAAGTCTTAAAGAGCAAGGCTTTGGAAAAAGGTCTCATAACGGAAACCGAAGCAAGGCAGATGACAAAGGAAGAGGCATTTGGGCTTATATTCAAACCCGGTTTCTCGACCGCTCAAAAGGTCAGCAATATTTCAGGGCGCGGTGTCGGAATGGATGTTGTTAAAACAAACATAGAAAAGCTCAACGGAACGATTGAGGTTCAATCGGAAATCAATAAAGGAACTACAATAATGCTTAAGATTCCTTTAACACTCGCTATTATTCAAGCTTTATTGGTAAAGGTTACAAAGGAATTCTTTGCCATTCCTCTTGTCAGTGTTGTTGAAACTGTAAGAATCAGCAAAGATGATATAAAAAAAGTGGAAAACAGGGATGTCTTGAGATTAAGAGACAGCATCATTCCTCTTGTTTATCTCGGCGACGCTCTCGGAATAGGAAAAAACAAAAAGACGATAGATTCAAAAGAGATATATGTGGTCGTTGTTGCCGTTGCCGAGAAGAAGATAGGTCTGGTTGTTGATAAATTGATTGGCAGGGAGGAGATTGTCATAAAATCCCTCGGTCATTATCTAACCAATATCAAATCAATCTCAGGTGCCACAATAATGGGAGACGGTTCGGTTACGCTTATTCTCGACATTCCTTCCATTGTAGGTGAGGCTGCAAACGTGGAAACAAATATAGAAGACCACTTTGCCGATAAAGCTATTGAGATGAAGAGCAAGCCGTCCTGCTTGATAGTGTCGGCTGAAGATGAGATAAAACACTCCATTGGTCAATATATGAAAGAAGCGGATTTTGAGATATATGAAGCTTCAAACGATAAAGAGGGTCTTGATATTGCATCCGAAAACATAGTAGATGTCATATTTATAGATTTGGACATACCGATAAACGACGGTTATAACTTTACGAGACTGATTAGGACATTTCCGTCTTATAAGGATGTTTTTGTGGTGGGTGTATCAACAGACGGAACATTCGATAAGGAGAAGGTTAGTGAAGTTTTAATGAATAAGATTATTTTCCACCCGATAACTATAAAGGATATCGATGCGGTGATGGAGATGATTACAAAAAGAATAAAAGTGGCTTAAAAGAGGTGTGGTTATGAAAGACGAAGTTGATCTATTTGATAAAAGCCTGGCAATCGCGGAGGATTACGAAGAACAGCTTGCAAAAAGCCAAAGGAAGTCAGATGCTTTGATACTGAAAGACGAGTATGACCAGGTTGTGGGTTTCATATTGAAAGACGAACTGTTCGGTATTGATATTTTAAACGTCGAGGAGATAATAAAACCGGTTGATTTTACATATGTTCCCAATACAAAGCCTTTTGTTATGGGCGTTATCAATTTAAGGGGCAAAATAATTCCCATAGTCGATTTGAGACTGAAATTCGGACTCGTTAAAAAACCGATAGATATAGAATCGAGAATCATAGTGGCACATATGGATGAATATACTGTGGGGTTTATAGTTGATAAGATTGAAAGGGTGTATTACATAGAAAAAAAGAGTATAGAACCCACTCCGCCGAACATTCCCCAAACTATTGAAAAGTATGTAAGAGGCGTCGGCAAGATGGACAATAAGATTATGACCCTGTTAAACATAGAAAGTCTGCTCAAAGAGGGCGGCGGATTAAATTAAACAAGGGGTGTTGTATGGAAGACAAGATTGATATATTACAGGTCGGCACAAACCAGATGGAGCTTGTTGATTTCAGGATGTACGAACACAAGCCCGACGGTACGATATACGAAGGAATATACGGAATAAATATTGCCAAAGTTAAAGAGATTATAAAGTATCCGAACGTTATAAAGATACCATCCAAAGAGTCTCTTCTTGAGGGAATTTACAATCTAAGGGGAGAGGTTATACCTATTGTCAGTTTGGCAAAGTGGTTAAATATCAACGAACCTTCGGACATAACAACAAGAAAGGTTATCATTACACTTTTTAATAATATTACCGTAGGATTCATAGTTCATGATGCCAAAAGAATAAGAAGGGTTTCCTGGAGGTTTGTCAAGCCGCCGAGTGAGGTCTTGAAACACCAATACGGTAATAAAATTGTCGGAACGATAAATCTGGACGAAGAACACGTTATGCTTATTCTGGATTTTGAGAGCATCTGTGAAGAGCTTGGAATTTTCTCGGAAGAGGATATAAAGAGAATTGAACGAGTTGCAATAGAGGCAGGTAAAGAGAAGAAAAAAGCAAAGATTCTTATAGCCGACGACTCGTCAACGGCAAGAAAGATAATTAAAAAAGCCGTGGCTCCTTTGGCAGAGGATATAATAGAAACAACAGACGGGCAGGAGGCTTGGGATATGCTGAACAAGCTTTATGAAAACTCAAACGGAGATATAAAAAATTTTGTTGATATAGTTATAACGGATGTTGAAATGCCCAATATGGACGGTTACAGACTAACGAAACTGATAAAGGAAGACGAGAGATTTAAGAACCTTCCTGTTGTTATGAATACATCCCTTTCGGGAAATGCCAACCTTCAGAAAGCCAAAGATGTGGGGGTTGACGATTTCTGCACTAAATTTATAGCCGATGAGTTTACAAGGGCTGTGGCTAAAAATATATAAGGAGCGTAAGATATGGCGAAACTAAGCGTTGAATGGATAAATCCGTTTATTGAAGCAGCAGAGGAAATTATGGATACTGTGGCTATGTTGAAATTAAAAAGAGGGAAACTTGAGCTGCGGGAAAACAGCACCGTTGCTTACGATGTAAGCGGTATAATAGGCATAACCGGTGAAGCCGTCGGTTCAATTGCACTGTCTTTTCCAAAAAAAACGGCAATTGCTGCCGTCAGCAATTTCATAGGAGAAGAGGTGTTGGGGATAGACAGCGACACAACCGATGCCATAGGAGAGTTGACAAATATGGTAGCAGGACGTGCAAAAAAGATATTCTCAGAGCGCAATGTCAAACTTAAAATATCCACACCAAATGTTGTTGTGGGAAAGAATCACACCATAGTTTCGCCAAAAGGAACGCCCAGCATTGTTATACCTTTTGAATCCGATGCTGGAGAGCTGGCTATACAGGTAGCTTTAAAGCCGGCAGTATAATAAGGAGGATGGTTTATGTCGCAGAGTGATATAGATAGCCTTATTGAGGAGTTTGGCAAAGCCGAAAAAGGCAGCATAGAAGATATAATAGACGAATTTACTCAGGAAAGCTCTAAAGAGGAGTTGTCGAGAAAAGATAGTAAAGAAAATGAACAAACAAACTTGAAAGATGACGGTAACGGTTTGAGCCAGGAAAAGATTGAGGGGGTTCGTTTGCCGGAAAACGAGCATAGAGTTATAGATAAATTGGATGAGATAAATAAAGAGAGCGAAGAAAAGGTTAATAAACTTTTTGAATATCTTGAAACAATAACCGACGAGTTAGATAAAACCGAGAAATTGATAAAAGAGATAAAACCGTATATGGAAAAGCATAAGGAATTTATGGATTTCTTTGTGGAGCATTTCCCGAAAACAGTTGTTAAAAATAATTATGAATATTTCAAAAATATAATCGATATTACAAAAGATATAGAAAATAGCGTTTCCGTTATCAGAAATAACGTGTTTGACGCTATGGATACGCTGCAATTTCAGGATATAACAAGACAAAAAATAGAAAGAGTTATAAGCGTGATTAAGGCTCTGCACGACTATTTGAATATGTGGTTTGATTCGTCCTACGACGATAAGCCGAGGGCACGTGTGGCTCACACGATTGTAGATGAAAAAGAGAAGGATAAAATCGACCAAGATGTTGAAGATATAATAAAACAAATGCAAGAAAAAGGAGAGATTTAGGATGAAAATAATAACTGTTGACGATTCCTCCACTATGAGAAGGATTATAAAAAATACACTCAAAAGAATAGGTTACGGAGATGAAATCTTAGAAGCCGGAGACGGGAAAGAGGCTTTGGATGTTTTGGCAAACAACAGCGTTGATTTGATAATAACAGATTGGAATATGCCGGTTATGGACGGATTGACCTTTGTTAAACATATCAGGGCAGACAGTAAGTTTGATGATACTCCAATCATTATGGTTACGACAGAAGCTGCAAAAGAGGATATAATAACGGCATTAAAAGCCGGTGTTAACAATTATATAGTAAAGCCGTTTACGCCGGATGTTTTGAAAGATAAGATAGATACGGTTCTCGGCAAGAAAGATTAGGTGATAGAGCTAAAATCCGTTTATAAGAAATACAAGATAAAGGGATTTTTTTCAAAAGACGAGATTTATGCCCTGAAAAATATCGATATAACAATAGAAAACGGAAAGCATATAGGCATAATAGGAGAATCCGGCGCAGGGAAAACCACACTTGGCAAAATTTTAAGTCTTATAGAGATGCCTACCTCCGGCTTTGTTTTGTTTGACAATAAAGCGGTTACAAAAAATAATATAAAAGAATTTAGAAAAAAAATCGGTGCTGTTTTTCAAGACCCGAGCACGTCGTTAGACCCGAGGTTTACGGCTATGGCAACTCTTAAAGAGGCTAAGCCGTATGTAAACAGCATTTACGAGATGTGTGAGAGGGTAAATATAAAAAAAGAGCTCTTAAGTAAGTATCCGAATCAATTGAGCGGCGGAGAACAGCAGCGTATAGCGATAGCGAGAGCTCTTTTGCCAAACCCAGAATACCTGTTGTTAGACGAAGCCACAAGCGCTTTAGATATGTCAACGCAGGCAAAAATAATAAATTTGTTGTGCGATATAAACAGAGATAAAAGATATACCTACATATTTATTTCTCACGACTTAAAGCTTGCAAATTTTATATCGGATAAGATTTATGTTCTCTACGGCGGTGAGGTTGTTGAAGTTTACGATAAGGCAAATGACGAACCGCTGCATCCATACACCCTTTCTTTGTTAAAAGATGCCAAAACGATAGAAAAAGAGAATAGTGAGGGCTGCTTTTTTTACGATGTATGCAAAAAGCGCAAAAAGATATGTAAAACCGACAAACCCTCTTTTAAACAAAGAAATTCTCACCATAAATTAAAGTGTTTTTTATATGATTGACATTCTGTCTTTAACAAAAGATGAGCTTGGTGACATATTGGCGGAATACGGACTTGAAGATTATAGAAAAAGCCAGATTTTTTCTTTTGTTTACAAGCATTATGTTGACGATATAGACAAAATAACAACCTTGAAAAAAGATGTTAGGAATTTGTTAAAGAACAGATTCTTCATCTCATCCGGAAGGTGCGCTAAAACAACCTATGCTGAAGACGGAACGGTTAAATATCTGCTTGAGCTGCAGGATTCAAATAAAATAGAGAGTGTTTTCATACCAATGAAGAACGACAGGAATACAATATGCGTATCTACCCAGGTAGGTTGCAGAATGGGCTGTAGGTTTTGTGCAACCGGGAAAATGGGTTTGATTAGGAATCTTGATACATCTGAGATTGTGCTTCAGGTTAGATACATTATGAAAAAACACTCTTTAAAAAACACCAATGTTGTGTATATGGGAATGGGTGAGCCCCTTGACAATTACGAAAATGTTGTAAAATCCGTTAAGATATTGATTGATGAAGACGGAATAAACATATCAAAAAGAAGAATAACTCTTTCCACCTGCGGCATAACACCCGCCATAGAAAAGCTAAAAAAGGACTTACCCTATATCAATATGGCTCTTTCTTTACACTCCGCAACGGATGAAAAGAGGAGCTACCTTATGCCTGTTAACAGAAAATACCCATTAAAAGAGGTTATGGAGAGTTTAAAAACGTTCCCTATGCCGAGAAGAAAAAGGATAACCTTTGAGTATGTGATGATAGATGATGTCAATGATACCAATGAGGATAGAAAAGCCCTCTTGAGATTGTTATCAACCTACAAAAGCAAGCTGAATATTATACCACTCAATAAACATAACCTTATGAACAGCAACCTAAACCCGACTCCAAACGAAAAAATAGAGGAGTTTGCCGAGTATTTGAGAAGTAAAGGGATGTTTGTGACCGTTAGAAACTCAAAAGGTTCTTCAATTAAGGCTGCCTGCGGTATGCTTGCAACTAAAGTTTAAGCGTGTATATATGTGTCAAGGCGACTCCGAGCGCATCCGAGACATCGAGAGGTTGGTTTGTCAGGTCTATTTTCAATGTTTTTTCCACTATAAACTTTATCTGTTCTTTTGTTGCGGCTCCATATCCGCAGACAGCTTGCTTTACCTGCCTCGGCAGATATTGATATATGCCTATATTTTTTTCTTTTGAGGCTATAATAACAGCGGCTCTTACTTCGCTTAACAGCATAGACGATTGTATATTAACCGAATAAAAGGAGTCTTCAACAGCCACGTTTTCAACGTTGTTATTTTCTATAATCTTCTTAACGTATAAAAAAATTTTATAGATTTTATCCTCTTTTGATAGGCTTTTCTTTAGTTTGATATAGTCATATTCAACATCTTTGGTTTTGGTGTCTATAAGACCGCAGGCTGTAATTGAACTACCCGGGTCTATGCCTAAGATAAGCATATTTGTTGTTTATTCTGAAAACTCTTTTGACAGCTACAAGCCTTTTAAGATAGTATCGTGTAAGCCTCGATATTTTTATGCCGCTCCTTCTTCCGGCAGCGTGTATAAATCGGTTGTTTCCTATATAAATCCCTACGTGTGTAACTCTCGCATAGCTCAATGTGTGGAAAAACAGTAAATCACCAACCTGTATTCTGCTTAGAGGCACAAAGACACCGACAGTTCTATATTGTTCCTCAGCCGTTCTCGGAATCTTCATTCTGATAAAGCGTTCGTAAATCTTTTGAACAAATGCCGAACAGTCTATTCCATGCAGCAAACTGTCTCCGCCGAAGCGGTAAGGTCTTCCTATAAAACGCTCGGCATAGTGGATAAGAGCCTTTCTTCTTTCTCTAAGCAGTGAATATTCAAGCTCCAGTTTGCTTTTATTAACCATATTTTTGTTGGGGACAAAGATATATCTCCCCGCCATTAGGGTATTTGAGCCCAGATTGTTTAACATTTTAATAACATAGACTTTCGTGTTGAATTTTTTGGCTATTTTATAGAGCGTGTCACCTCTTCTTATTTTATACGGTGTTGAATAGACGAGGTATCTCGGTGGTATGTACAGGTTTTCTTTTTTTGATAACATAATCTTTTGTGTCAGCTCTCCGGGGATGACAATCAAATCCCCCGGTTTTATAAATCTGCTTTTATTAGGATTAAGCTCCATTAAACGTTTTAAAGTTAAGCCGAATCTTCTGGCAATTGAGCTAAGCGTATCGCCACTTCTGACTATGTAGTATCCGTCTCCGATTGTACCGGGCTTTAAAGAGTGGTTTTTCTTAATCAAAGCAGCTTTCAATTTTTTGCAGGAAAGCGAATTGTTTTGCCGTACTATGTTTTGTTTTTTCGGTTTTTTTTGTGTTTTGACAGCGCTTTGTACTGCTGCAACCTTAACTTGCTTGTTTGAAGCTGTTTTTTGTCTTGCCTGCGGCAGCTTTATTTCGTTATCCGGTCTTATTTTAGACCAGTCTATGTCCGGGTTTAGTTTTTGTATTTCCTCTATGCTGACATTAAGTTTTTTTGCTATCTTTATCAAAGAGTCGTTTTTCCTGACAACATAAACGTTCTTGGGATGTTGTTTTTCCTCTTTCTTAACTGTAACGACCGTGTTGTTTGTTAGAGGAATCTTTATTTTATCGCCCGGTCTTATTTTAAGCCAGTGTATTTTCGGGTTGTATTTTTTTATCAAAGCCGGTTTAATTTTTAGCTTTTTTGATATTTTTATCAAAGAATCGCCGGACTTAACTATATATATGTTTTTATCGGTACTTTCTTTGAGCGGCTTTTGACGGGCTTTTTTTACAGAAGGTATTTTTATTTTTTCACCGGGTCTAATCTTCAGCCACTTTGTATGAGGATTTAATCTCTTTATCTGGTAAGGCTTAAATCCGAGCTTTTTTGAAATTCCGATTAAAGAATCGCCCGATTTAACGGTATATATATTTGCATACGAACTGTTCGCGAATACAAATATTAAAGATATTATTGCAAAACCAAAAATGACCCTCGACCAACGCATACTTTTTTATATCAAAGAAACTGTTATTTTTCAAGAGTTGAATCAGGCTTAATTGATTTTTTTCAAAGCTTTCTGTATGATGTGCTTAGAATTGTTAAAGGGGTGTGGTTATGTACTCGATAGACGTTATCATAGAAAAAAAAGAGAAATGGACATTCAAGAATTTGCTTTCCAAAAGAAAGGTGAAATATATTGAGTGGTTTATAGAATTTGACTCTGAAAACTCAATAATTTCATTTGAGATAGAAAGTGAGGAGTGCCTTGGTGATGTTTGCGATTTTTTAAAGGAAAAATCTCCACGCTCAAGATTGATACTACCCAACGGAACCAGCGTTAAACCTTCAAAAAAGAGCGTTAAAGAGATATATTCGGAATTTATGTCCAAGATTCATTACAAGGAGAAGTAGATGGCTGTAAAAAAGTTGAAATATAAAGATTTGAAGTTCGAGCTCAATATGGATTTGGATAAAATTAAGCCCCAAGACAGCAGTTTTATATATCAAAAAAGAATTGAACTTGCCCTAAATAAGCTCGTCAGGATGAGGTCTAACGACTATAATGTTTATATCGCAGGCAATTTGAGTAAAAATGACAAAGAGATTATAGCAAATTTGGTTAAAGGCTATGCTGCGGATAAAAAGCCGAAGTTGTACGACTATTGTTATGTGAATAACTTTAAAAATCAAAAAATGCCAAAAATTATAAAGCTGCAGAAAGGCAGAGGCGGAGAACTGGCAAAAGAGATGAACTCGTTTGTTAGCTACCTTAAAAAGAGCGTGCCGGATATTTTTGAAAGTAAGGAGTATGAAAGCAGAATTCAGGAGATAGCCGGTTATTACGATAAAGAACAAAAAAAGCTCTATGAGGATATCCAAAAAAAGGCTAACGATTTGGATTTTGTTTTAAGTTTTTCCCAGATGGGCATAACGCTTTCCCCCATAGTTTCGGGCAAAGCAATTAACGAAAGGGAGTTTATGACTCTCTCTGAAGAGTTAAAAAATTCCATAGAGGAAAAAAGAAAAAAACTCGAAGAGCATATAAGGGTCTTCCTTGAAAAAAGTAAGAAACTTGAAAAAGAGAAGTTCGAGAAAATCAAAAAGATTAACGACGAGATGGGGCTTTTGATTGTAGGGCAGAAGATAGAGGAGATAAAAGAGAAATTCAAGGACAACGAAGAGGTGGAAGAATATCTTGACGAGGTTGAGGAGTACACGCTCAACAACATAGCTATATTTTTGCCACAAAAAACCCAGACTTTCCCATTTATGCAAACGCAAAACAAATATACGGAATACAAGGTCAATCTGTTTGTGGACAACGGACACACCGACGAAATACCTGTGATATATGAAGAAAATCCGACCTACTACAATATTTTCGGCAAGCTGGAAAAGCAGGCTTATTTCGGTGCGTTTGTAACCGATTTCACTCACATAATAGCAGGCAGCATCCACAAGGCAAACGGCGGATATTTAATTCTTGATGCTATGAGCGTTCTAATGAGTCCCGGTGTTTGGGATACCCTTAAAAAATCGCTTATGTCGAAGAAAGGCGTTATAGAAGAGTGGAGTGAAAAATACGGAATAATAGCTTCCGAAACGCTTAAACCGGAACCTATGGAGCTTGATGTTAATGTGATTTTGGTAGGTTCCGAATATATTTATAATCTGCTTTATACCTACGACGACGATTTTGAAAAACTCTTCAAGTTAAAAACCGATTTTGACTATGCCATTCCGAAAAACAAAGACAATACCGTACGTTTTGCTTCCAAAGTTATGTCTTTTTGTGAAAAAAACAACCTTAAAAAACCTGATAAAAGCGGAATGGCGGGACTTCTGCAATATTCATCCAAGTTGAGCTCAAACAGAGATAAAATATGGGCATATTACGACGATATTCTGGATATTTTGAGAGAAGCTCATCTTGTAAGCAGCTCAGACAGCATAACTTACGACGATGTAAATACAGTTGTGCAGGAGAAGCGATATTTAAAGGATTTGTGGAGAGAAAAGATATACGAGATGATTACTAAAGGCGATATAATAATAGATTTAAAAGGCGAAAAAACGGGGCAGATTAACGGTTTGTCGGTTTTGGATTTGGGAGATTTTTCTTTCGGACGCCCCAATAAAATTATGGCTAAAACGTTTGTAGGCAAAGAGGGCGTTATAAATATAGAAAGAGAGTCCAAGCTCTCCGGTAAGATATTCGACAAAGCATCGTTCATCATTTCCGGGTATATCGGCAATACATACGGCTTCAATAAGCCTTTGAGCTTTGCGGCAACGATTTCTTTTGAGCAATCCTACTCATACATAGAGGGTGACAGCGCATCCATTGCCGAAACTCTTGCGGTTCTTTCGTCTTTGGCAGAGATACCTTTAAAACAGAACCTTGCCGTTACCGGCTCTATGAACCAGGAGGGAGTTGTTCAACCGATAGGCGGGGCTATTGAAAAGATAGAGGGATTTTATGATATCTGCAAAGAGAGCGGTAATTTGAAGGGTAGTGGTGTTGTAATTCCCAAACAAAACTTGAAAAACCTGATATTGAAAGACGAAATACTTAACTCCGTGAAGAAAAGGGAGTTTAATATCTATACCGTTGAAACGATAGATGATGCCATAGAGATATTCAGCGGCGTTAAAGCCGGAAAAAGAATCGGAAATGCTTTTGAAAAAGGCACATTCCACTATGCGGTTGATAAGAGGTTGAAAAAGATAAACGATACATTTAAGAAAGAGGAAGAGTAATGTTGAGATTTCTCGATGCAGGCGAGTCTCACGGAAGAGAGCTTGTGGCTATCATAGACGGCTTTCCGGCCGGTTTAAAGATAGATTTGGATTTTATAAATAAAAATTTACTGCTCAGGCAATCGGGGTACGGGCGAGGCGGAAGGCAAAAAATAGAAAAAGACACCGTTGAATTTGTAAGCGGTGTCAGGTTTTTGGAAACAATCGGCTCTCCCATAACAATGATTATACGCAACAAGGATTTTCAAAACTGGCTTTCTGTTATGGCTTATGATGCTGAATTTACGGACAAGAAAGCTGTCACTTCACCCAGGCCGGGGCACGCCGATTTAAACGGATATATAAAATACGACAGGTCTGATATTAGAGATGTGCTCGAACGCTCAAGCGCAAGAGAGACTGCCGTCAGGGTTGCAGTGGGTTCTTTGTGTGAATACGCCCTGCTGAAGCTTGGAGTTCAAATTGTTTCTTTTGTTAAAGCAATAGGCAAAGTTAGTTTAAACGATGTTGATTACGATAATCCTGCATTAATTGAAAATATTGAAAAATCCCCTGTTTTTTGCCCGGATGAAAAAACCGGAGATTTAATGATTGCCCAAATAGAGCAGGCAAAGAAAGAAAAAGATACAATCGGCGGAGTTGTGGAGGTCGTGGCAAAAAACGTTGTTTGCGGATTGGGGAGCTATGTACAGTGGGACAGAAGGCTCGATGCAAAACTTGCGTATGCTCTTATGAGTATTCAGGCGGTAAAGGGTGTGGAGATAGGAGAGGGTTTTAAGAATGCTTCAAGATTGGGCTCGCAGGTGCACGACGAGATTATATATGAAAACGGTTATAAGAGAAAAACAAACAGAGCAGGCGGTATAGAAGGGGGTATTTCAAACGCAGAGCCTATCATTGTAAGGGCGTATATGAAGCCCATACCTACACTCGTTAAGGGTTTGGATTCTGTTGATGTAAAAACCAAAAAAGCAACAAAGTCGGCTTTTGAAAGGAGCGATGTTTGTGCCGTTCCGGCTTTAAGTGTTGTAGCCAAATCGGTTATGGCTTTTGAATTGTTAAAGGCATATATTGATAAATTCGGAGGGGATACTTTAAATGAGATGTCTTTGAGAATTCGGGAGTATAAAGAGTACTTAAAAACAAAATGAACATAATTCTTATAGGATTTATGGGCAGCGGAAAAAGCTCAACGGCAAGATTTATATCGAGAAACTATTCCTTTAGATTTGTGGATTCCGACAGAATAATAGAGAAGAAACTGAAAATGAGCGTTAGGGAGATATTTGAAAATTTCGGAGAGAATTTTTTCAGAAGTGTTGAAAGGGATATAATTTCGTCTAATCTGTTTTTTTGCAACGATTGCGTTATAGCAACGGGAGGAGGATTACCTTGTCATTTTAACAATATTGAATTGTTGAAAAAGATAGGGTGGGTTTTTTATTTGAAGCTGAGTTTTGAGGATATAATAAACAGGGTTAAAAATAAAAAAAACAGACCGCTGCTTGACAATATTGAAGAAGCGCGTTCTTTATTTGATAAACGAGCCAGTTGCTATAAGAATGCGCATTTTATCATAGATGCCTCAAGAAACACGGAAGAGATAGCTCGTGATATAATTTTTAAAATTAGCTCTTGACATTCTCTTCCAAAAAGTTTATATATTTGCACACTTGACGCGGGGTGGAGCAGTCTGGTAGCTCGTCGGGCTCATAACCCGAAGGTCGTAGGTTCAAATCCTGCCCCCGCTACCAATTAAAAACTTGATTTAACGCCAATCTCGGCATTACCGGGGTTGGCGTTTTTTATTGAAAAAGCCAAGAATGGTGTAACTTGCTTCTAACTGCTTTCATTATTTCTTCTTCTTCAAGTGTAGGTATATTGTTAATTATTATTTCTTAATGGTATTTTCTCTATATTTTTGTGGAGGAAGTGGTGGTGGTAGTCCTTCTTCTCAAACAAGCGGCAAAAGCATTTCTGTTACCGGAAAAGTTTCAAGTTTGAGTTATACTGTAGCATACAACGGCAATATTATAGACAAGATATTAAATTTTTTTACGGGAAGAAAAGTCGTAGCGGCAAGTGGTGAAGAGGTAGATGCTGTTTGGGGACTTCCCACATTAAAAGGGGAGATATCTCCTGAATCTTTTAAATACAAGGTGAATATACCCATTAATGCGGATGGCACTTTTACCGTAAATTTACCTAAAACTGCAAAGATTAACTTGGGAGGAAAGCAAGTAACTCTCAATTTGGATTGGATACTGCTTTTAATAAATACAAATGCTCAGAGCAAAAAAGATATGATTGTAGGCTATATCACTTTAAGCGACTCGAACGATTCTCTACTTTGGATACCTATATCGGATGCTCTGGGAAATATAAATTTAGGTGTATTGTCTCAAAATGGTAATGAGGCAAGGTCTTCTGCAACTCTTTCGGAAGAAGCGGGAACATTTTCCCTTTCTCTTAATCAGTTAAAGCAAATTGCAAAAAGCGACGATGTATTAAAAAACATAAAAAATATTTTTATGAACTATGACGAGAATACGGGAGAATATTGGATGCTTCAACCTTATTTCGGCTGGAACGATAATCCTTTGTCTATAAAAAATCAATGGTCTAATCCTGATAATCTCAGTTTTTACGGATACGCCTTCTACTTATCTACAAATAACACAACCAATCCAACGTTTAGCGACGTTTGTCAGGGTAATAAAATAATGAAACTATATCCTCCTACTGCGATACATTTAATTGACACCTCTTCGGTTTCTTTTGACAACTCTACCCCAATTTATACTGAAAAAGCACAAATAGAAACCGATAGCGACGGAACACAGGAATGTTCCGGACATTATTTCTATTTAGCAACAGACAACGACTCGCTCAACCCCGGATATATGTACAACTTTATTGTAGGAGACAGCAATTTACTTGCACCGGATAATCAAACCCAACGCATACCTTCAGGTTACTGGACTCTTAAAATGTATGACAACACTACCCATTATGAAAGTACTGTTGCTATGTTTGATCTATCGATAGCAAGTCCTTTTGATTCTGAAGGAAATCCGACTATCTTTTTCCCATCAGTTAAAGTAAACGTTGACAGCAACGATACTATACAATCAATTCAAATAAAATTTTATACATTTAGCTCGTCCGGTTGGACGGAAGTTACAGACCCCGTGGTGCTTGAGAAAATGCTTTCGGAATTAGCCGTTTCCCTGGATTATTATGGAGGTAGCCAAAGAATAGAAGATAACTATTACGTCATTGGCGAAAACGATATATTATCCAATTCTTCTTTAACCTTACCTATAACCATAGATGCGTCAAAACTTGACCACGTGTGGAAATTTAGTGGCTACAACGGTAATGCAGAGCCTGTTGCCGAATCTATATCCGTAGGATATTCAATGGGAAATGTTGACTTTAGATTTGTCTGGAGAAACCAAAGTTAATCTTTTGGCGCCGTATATATCTTTTAGATATATACGGTGTTTATCTTTTTAAAACGTGTTTTTAATACCTATGTGCTCAATTTTATGCAGTTTGAAATTTACAAACCGGTAGCTTTACACACTTTAAGGGCAGAGTAATAAATATTACAAAAAATATATATCAAGTTTTAGCTTAAAGCTTTTTTTATCTAACGTCCATCACTTCTATGTCGAAAATCAGGTTTTTGCCGGCTAAAGGATGGTTAAAATCAATCATCACGTAGTCTTCTTCAACCTCCGTTACGACAACGGGGATTTCTGAAGTTTCCGTTTGTGCCATAAGCTGCATTCCCACCTCCGGTGTTATGTCGCTTGGGAACTGTTCTTTGGAGACCTTTTGAATGGCTTCGGGATTTTTTTCTCCGTATGCATCTTTTGCATCAACCGATATCTCTTTTTTATCGCCCTTTTCAAGTCCTTCCAATCCTTTTTCCAATCCCGGAATGATTGAACCGCTTCCGAAAACAAACTCCAACGGCTCCCTGCTTCTTGAAGAATCAAAAATCGTTCCGTCCTCCAACCTTCCTTCATAGTGAATTACAACCGTCTTACCATCTTCAATCTTCATACAAACCTCCTCTTTGGTGCAACACTTTTACCATTATTTTAAAAATTTGCAAGTTATTATTGACAAATCGCAAATTTTTAAACTCTTATTCGTTTGTTTTCGGTCAAAAGCGAGTTTTTAGAGCCGTTTTTTAAGTTAAGCTAAAAATATATACTAAATGATTATACTTGAAAAAGAGGAGTAAATAAGTAGTATTTTCTTGATGAAAAAGCGAATTGCACCGTTTGAGGGTTATAATTTTAAAAAATTGAAAAGAAGCGAACAATTTAAAGAGACGTTAATTGCTGGAGGAAGATTATGAAGAATGAAATATTAGACCCGTTTTTCGAGCAGAGCCTTGAAGAGGGTATTAAAGAGATAACATACGACGATGTGCTGGATTTTCTCGATGTTATTTTGAAAAAGGGTGTGCGTCACGCCATAATCGAAGAGCTTGAAGATATGACCGAATATATCATATCTTTGGAAAAACTGCTTGAGGAGAATAAAATAGCCTTTGATGATAGTGAAATGAAAAGGATTAAGTTCGATTATGAAGATGAGATAAAAGAGAAAAGGAAATGGTTTCTTTTGTACTTTGCAAGTAAAATAGTTAAAAGGGAAGGTCCTTGATATGAGTATTAAATCTGATAAGTGGATTATCGAACAGGCTGAAAAGGGTATGATTGAGCCCTTTGCGGACAGGCAGGTCAGAAAAGGCGTAATCAGCTACGGAGTGAGTTCATATGGATACGATATGCGCATAGCAGACGAATTTAAAATTTTTACAAATGTAAACAATACTGTTGTTGACCCTAAAAACTTCAGCGAAAAGAACTATGTGGATTTTAGGGGTGATGTTTGTATCATACCGCCAAACAGTTTTGTTCTTGCAAAAAGCGTCGAATATTTCAGAATACCGAGAAATATCCTAACCGTGTGTGTCGGCAAATCAACCTATGCCCGTTGCGGACTGATTGTTAATGTAACGCCGTTTGAACCGGAATGGGAAGGGTTTGTAACCATAGAGATTTCTAACTCCACACCTATACCGGCTAAAATTTATGCAAACGAAGGCATTGCTCAGGTTCTGTTTTTTGAATCGGATGAGGAGTGCCTTGTCAGCTATGCGGATAAAAAGGGCAAATATCAAAAACAGACTGGGCTTACGCCACCGAAACTTTAGGATAAAGGAGTGTGTTATGTCGGGTCACAATAAATGGAGCAGTATTAAACACAAAAAAGCGAGAGAGGACAGTAAAAGAGGTGCTATATTTACAAAAATCATTAAAGAGTTAACCATAGCCGCAAGGGAAGGCGGCGGAAATCCCGAGGCTAATCCGAGGCTGAGGCTTGCTATAGAGAAAGCCAAAGATGCCAATATGCCAAAACAAAACATAGAAAAAGCCATTAAAAAAGGAACCGGCGAGCTTCCCGGAACAACATACGAGGATGTGACCTATGAGGGATATGGTCCGGGCGGTGTTGCTATGATTATCGAGACAACAACCGACAACAGACAAAGAACAACCGCAAGCGTCAGACATCTTTTGAGTAAATACGGCGGAAGTTTGGGAGAAAACGGTTGTGTTTCTTGGATGTTCGACTATGTGGGCTATATGACGTTTGACAAAACGTCCGTTGATGAGGATGCTCTCTTTGAGGCTGCATTGGAAGCCGGAGCCACCGATGTGAGAGAAAACGAAGAGGATGGAGTATTTGAGGTTTTGACAGACCCCAAGGAGTTTGTGAGCGTGAAGGAAAAGCTGCAACAAGAAGGGTTTAATCCTTCCGAAGCAGAGTTGACTAAGATACCGCAAAATACAGTCAAGTTGGAAGAGGATAAAGCCATCAGTATGTTAAAACTTATGAACGCCTTGGAAGAAGACGAAGACGTATCCAACGTGTATGCGAACTTTGATATCTCCGATGAAATAATGGATAAATTCGAGCAATAATTTTTTGAAGCTTTTTGTTTTTGGTTACTCTGTATCGATTAAGAACACCATAAAAGGAAATGTATGGAAAGCGGTTTTTTAGAAAAAAAGCTCAAAGAAAAAGAGGAACTGTTCGGATATTTGGGGCAATTAAACAAAAAAAGAAGCGGTGTAAGGGATGTTGTTAAAATACACTCCAAATGGGCGGACGAGCTAATCAGAGACTTTTTTTCTTATGCAAAGATTTCAAAAAGAGACTTTTGCGTTGTTGCTCTGGGCGGCTACGGAAGAAAGCAGCTTAATCTGCATTCAGACATAGATATAATGCTCCTTACACAGCGCTCTTTTGAGGATACTATTGTAAAGGAGCTGTACGATATTTTTTATACTCTGGGATACGAATGTTACATTGCAACAAGAACCATAGAGGAGTGTACGGAGCTTTCAAAACAAGACGATACAATAAAAACCTCTCTTTACGATTCAAGATTTTTATACGGCAGCTATTCTATATTTAAAAAATTCGAGACCACCCTTTTAAATCGCATTATCAAATACGAAGCTGAAAAATTTATAGAAGCCAAACTTGCATATTTGAAAGAAAGGTATAAAACATACGGTAACACAATCTTTGTTCTTGAACCGAATGTAAAAGAGGGCGTGGGGTCTTTAAGGGATTATCACACACTCCTATGGATAGGCAAAACCCTTTTTTTTACGAAAAACGCACTTGATATGAAAAGAAAGGGCATAATTTTAGAGGAGGACTATTTCCATCTTAAACACTCTCTATATTTTTTATGGCAGTTGAGAAATGCCCTGCACTTTGTCACATCAAAAAAAACGGATATTCTGCATCTTGACTTGAGGAAAAAGGTTGCCGTTGAGATGGGCTATGAGGACTCAAAAAGATTTGATGCGCAAGAAAGACTGATGAGAAAATACTATTATCACGCCAGAAATATGGAGAGGTTGACTCAAAAATACCTCAAGGTGTTCTTAAACAAAGAACCGGATACTGGGAAAAAATTCTATCTTGACAACCACACGTTTTTTGATAAACAGGTGATTGTATCGGATAAAAAAGACATAAGCGTTGAGGATATTTTTTATATTTTTTACCACTCCGCCTTGTATAACTACGATATATCCATTGAAACGCTTGATAAAATAAAAAATACGACCAATGAATATATACGCAGAAACAGAAAAAACGAGACCGTCTCTTTTGTATTTAAGAGCATACTTTCTATGAAAAAACCGATATCCAAGACAATCAGAATGATGCACGAAGTCGGGCTTTTGGATAAATACATACCGGAGTTCGGTAATATATGCTGTTTAAGCGAATACAGTCTTTACCACAAATATACTGTTGATGAACACTCCATACAGGCTCTTGAGCACCTTGATTTGTTGTACGATTTTGATGTACCCAAAACATTTTTGGTCAGGCTGGGGTACCTGTGGAAAAATTTAAAGCCGCACGAGAGATTGATTTTGAGACTCGCCGTTTTACTCCACGATATAGGTAAAATAGAAAAAGAAAAACACGAAATCGTAGGGGCAAAGCTGTCGAAGATAGCTGCAAAGAGGTTGAGCATAGGTAAGGATTTGGAAGAAAAACTTATATTTTTGGTTAAAAACCATCTTCTCATAAACAGAACGGTTTCGGGAAGAGACATAGAGGATGCAAAAACCCTCAGGGATTTTGTGGAAATCGTACAATCAAAAGACAATTTGATACTTCTGAATCTTTTAAACTACGCAGATATGAAGGCTGTAAACGACAATGTTTGGAACTCTTGGAGAGAGAGCATAGTTGAATCTTTATATCTGAAGGCAACCTACTACTTTGAGGATAAAAGCTACGACGAGTATTTGAAGGTTAATGCAAAAGAGTCAAAAAGAAGAATAAAAACCATTCTCGGTGCGCCGTATGACGAGCTTATCGAGCAGTTCCCGGATAAGCTTTTCAAGGATATAGATACAAAAAGCGCAGCCAAGTACATTAAAGACATACAAGATACCGGGCGCAACGTGTTTTTGTATAGAAGCTCAAAAGGCGTGGATAAGCTGCTCGTTTACTATAAAAACGAATTCGGTCTTTTTCATAAAATCAGCGGTGTGCTTGCGTGTTTTAATATAAATATCATATCCGCCAAAT
The DNA here is from genome assembly GCA_027035575.1 of Desulfurellales bacterium. Taxonomy (GTDB): domain Bacteria; phylum Campylobacterota_A; class Desulfurellia; order Desulfurellales; family Hippeaceae; genus S144-51. The sequence continues at coordinate 35,729 of JALVUQ010000040.1, forward strand.
CCTACGATTTGAAAAACGGGATGATTATGGATATATTCGATGTAAACCTGCCGAGTGATTTCAAACTTGAAAGCCGCGAAATAGAGGATATGCTAAAGGATGCTGAAAACGGAAAGGTCAGTTTGAATGAGTGCGTTATGGCTAAAAGAAACGTGTTTTTAAGCAGGTCGCAGAGGGCAAAGCTTGAAATTTCGCTTTCTGAGATTGATGTGGAAATTAACAATGACCTAAGCGATATCTACACCGTAATAAGCATAAAGGCACCCGACAGGATAGGACTTGTGTATGACATTACAAAGGTTTTTTTGAAATTCAAGCTCTATGTAGGTATGTTTATACTGGATACAAAGGGGGCTTTTGCAAAGGACACGTTCTATGTGGCTGACGAATATTTAAAGAAAATATACTCGGATAAATTTATAAATCTTGTTAAAAGCGGACTGTATGAGGTTTTAAGTTGAGAGAAGAAGCCATCAGCATAAAAAATTTGGACAAAATCATACCCGTCGGGCAGAAAGTTATAGTCTATATATCCGAAGGCAACTTTAAAGGCACCTATTCAAGCTATATTTATGACTTGGACGATAGATATATTTATATCCTTATGCCAACAAACGAAAACGGTTTGAAGGCGGTTATAAGAGAAGGCGAAAAGATAAACATCAGTTTTGTGTCAAAAAACGGCTATAGGGTTGGTTTTGATATTCCCGTGACCGAGATAATTCAGGAAGGCTCCAAGGTTATATATAAACTTGCAAAACCCGAAAAAGCCGTTAAGATAGAGTTAAGAGAAAACTTCAGGGTCGAAATGCTTATAGATGTTGAATTTTACTACTTCAAAGAGGGAAAAATCGGAAAAAGTCAAGGGACGATTATCGATATTAGCGCCGGAGGCATTAAACTTTCCTGTGATGATGATTTGGAGATAAGGGATAAGTTGTTTTTGACATTCAAGTTGGGGGAATACCTGTTGGACGGTATTGAAGCTGAGGTTGTAAGAAAGGTTATAACCGGTGAAGAGGGTGTTAAGCATTACGGTCTTAAGTTTTCAAACATCAGCAAAGATAAGGAAGACAAAATAATAAAGTTCTGCATAAATAAACAGATTGAGATGGCAAGAAAGTTGAAAGGAATAGATTAGATGAGAAAAGAGCCTATCAGCCTGAAAAATATAAGCGAGCTCATACCCTTAGGGCAAAAGGTCGAGGTTTATATCCCCGAAGGCAACTTTAAAGGTACATATTCAAGTTTTATATACGATATGGATGAAAAATTCATCTATCTACTTATGCCAACCGACGAGCGAGGTATTAAAGCGGTTATCAGAGAGGGTGATAACCTGTATGTAAGTTTTGTCGATAAAAAGGATAGGCGGATAGGTTTTTCTACACATATCAAAGAGATAATAAATGATGAAGATAGAATTATATACAAGATAGACAAGCCCAAAGAGGATGCATACTCTATCGAATTTAGGGAGAATTTCAGGGTTGATATATTGGCTGATGCTCAAATAACCTATATAAAAGGGGCTGAAATATATAAAGGTAAAGGAACGGTTATAGATTTAAGTGCAAGCGGTGCAAAGCTGTCGGTCGGTATTGCATCAAGCGTAGCTTTAGAGGTAGGCGATAGAGTTTTTATCTCTTTTAATCTTAATAATATGCAGTTGAAAAATATAGAGGCAAAGGTTGTAAGAAAAGCCGAATCGAGGACTGACAATGTTAACCACTACGGGCTTCATTTTGTAAGTATAGATAAGAAACTTGAGGATAAACTGATTAAGTATTGTATAAACAGACAGCTTGAGCTTGCAAGAAAGGCGAGGGGTTTGTGAAAGGTATGGAATTAAACGGATTAAGCAAAATAAAAATTGCCGTTATAGGCGATTTGATATGTGATAAGTATGTCATAGGAAACGTGGAGCGCATATCACCCGAAGCGCCCGTTCCGGTTGTCAGAGTTGAAAAGGAAAAATATTTTTTGGGCGGTGCTTCGAATGTTGCTATCAATCTCAAAAGGCTTGGATGTGAAGTTTTTCTCTTCGGTGTTTTGGGAAGCGATACCTGCGGCAAAAGACTTGCGAATATGATAAAGAAAGAGGGCATAAATACGGAAGATTTAATTGTTTTGGATGACAGACCCACAACTATGAAAACAAGAGTCGTGGCTCATTCCCAGCAAATTGTTCGTTTTGACAGAGAAAAGATATTGAGATTGGATAAAAAATACTCGAAAGAGATGGTCAAGAAGGTGGCTGAATACGGTGTTAGCGCCGTTATAGTCTCAGACTACGGCAAAGGCGTTGTAACTCAACATCTCATAGAAGGGCTGACAAACATCAAAGGTCTGTTTGTCAGCGTTGACCCTAAGGTAAACAACGTGGATATATACAGAAATGTTGATATCATAACTCCAAACACCAAAGAGGCAAAATTAATGAGCGGCGTTGAGATAGATTCGTTTAAAAACGGCTTGGAGTTAGCGGCAAGGAAAATAATAAAGGCATCAAACGCGCGCTATCTTTTAATAACCCGGGGCGAGAAGGGGATGACTCTTTTTGACAAAGACGGAAAGGTGTATCACCAATCTTCAAAAGCCAAGGATGTTTACGATGTAACGGGCGCAGGCGATACGGTCATCGCAGTTTTGACCGCTGCCGTTGCATCGGGTTTTGATATAAAACAGGCGGTTAAAATATCAAACACCGCAGCCGGAATAGTTGTAGGGAAAATGGGTACCGCCTCTGTCAGTATTGAAGAGATAGAAAATAGCCTATGAATATAGCCATTTTAATACCTGCGAGGTTTAAATCAAGCAGATTTATGGGAAAACCGCTGGCAAATATACTCGGTAAGCCTATGATACAACGCGTTTATGAGGGGGTTAAAGACTCATCTTATGCAGCTTTCACAGCCGTTTTAACCGACGATGAGAGAATTTTTAAACTCTCAAAGGATTTCGGCGCCGATGTTTTTATGGTAAAAGGAGACTTTGAGAGCGGAACGGACAGAATAGCACATTTTGTAAAGGATAAAGATTTTGATTACATAGTGAATATGCAGGGTGACGAACCGTTAATGGATGCAAAAACGATTGATAATCTTATTGAATGCGCTTTGTCTTCAAAAGAGCAGATGGCTACGCTTGTTGCAAAGTGTGAAGACAGCTTAATTGATAATCCCGATACGGTTAAGGTTGTGGTTGATAAAAATGGTTATGCGCTTTACTTTTCGCGCTCTAAGGTACCCTATGAAAGAAATAGGTTTCACAACTATCTTAAACATATAGGTATTTACATATACTCCAAAGAAACCCTGCTTAAACTTCACGAGCTTCAAAAAAGCTCTTTGGAGAATGCAGAAGGGTTGGAGCAGCTCAGAGCTTTGGAAAACGGAATTAGGATAAAAACCTGCGTAACGGAAAAGTTTTTGATGGGTGTGGATACAAAAGAGGATTTAAAAGCACTCGAAAATTATTTGAGGGTTAATAAAGATGGGGTCTAAAAAAGGAAATGTTTTAATAGGTGTGAGTGCAAGTATAGCGATTTACAAATCGCTGGAGGTTATAAGCCTTTTAAAAAAGAGGGGTTTCAACGTTAGGGTTGCTATGACGAGGGAGGCTTCGAATTTTATCTCTCCTGTCGTTTTTGAGGCTTTAACAAACAGCAAAGTATATATTGATGTCCTTGAGGAGTTTGATAACTCTGACGATACAAATATAACGCACATTGCACTTGCCAAGTGGGCGGATGTTTTCGCCATAATACCCGCAACCTCCAACATTATTGCCAAAATAGCAAACGGATTAAGCGATGATGCCGTCAGCCTGCTTGCATTGGCAAGCGAAGCCAAGAAGTTGATAGCCCCGGCTATGAATTCCTCTATGTATCTGAATCCCATAACACAAGAGAACATTGAAAAATTGAAAAAGTACGGATTCAGCATAATTGAACCGGTTGAAGGTGACCTGGCTTGTAACACAAAGGGCGTCGGGCATATAGCCGATGTGTGTGATATGGCGGATGCCGTAGAATCTCTTTCAAGCGAAAAAATACTCTCCGGTAAAAAGGTTATAGTCACGGCGGGTCCGACAGTTGAGGCAATTGACCCTGTCAGATTTATAACCAATAAGTCTAGCGGGAAAATGGGGTATGCAATTGCAAAAGCTGCTTCAGATTTCGGAGCTTGCGTAACGCTCATCAGCGGACCTTCAAATTTAAGAAAACCTTTCGGCGTTGACTTTATGAATGTCAACAGCGCTTTGGAAATGCTTGATAAATTGAAAAAGAGCATAGAAAAATACGGTGACTGCATTGTTATTATGGCGGCAGCCGTTTCGGATTTTAAACCGGAACACTATGAAAAACTAAAAATTAAAAAACACACTACTAACGATAAACTTGTATTGGAGCTTATACAAAACCCCGATTTAACCAAAGAGATAAACAAGTTTGCCGAAGAAAAAGGGATAAACCTGTTTACAATAGGTTTTGCGGCTGAAACTGACAATCTGCTTAAAAACGCTGGGGAAAAAATTAAGAAAAAGGGGCTTGAGTTTATTGTTGCAAACGATGTTTCAAGAAACGACATAGGGTTTAATACGGACGAGAATGAAGTAAACATAATATACAAAGACGGCAGTTCGGAAAGCCTGCCTAAGATGAATAAATACGACGTCGCTTGCGAAATTTTAAGGAGGATAGAGTGATACACATAAAAAAAGAAGAAGATATAAACTCCCTTTTTTCAAAAAAAAGAAATTTTTATACGAAGGAAAAAGAGGAAGTTGTTAGAAATATTATTAATGATGTGAAGGAAAACAAAGACAAAGCACTGTTTTACTACACCAAAAAATTTGATAACTTTGATGTAAACCGACTAAATATCAAGGTTAGCGAACAAGAAACGGAAAATGCCTTAAAGTTGATACCGGATGAAGAAAAAGACGTGATAAACTACGCCAAATACAGAATAGAGAGGTTTCACTTCGCTGCGAAACAGAGCTCTTTTTTTATTGAAGAAGACGGAGTTATTTTAGGAAACAGAGTAACGCCCTGCCAAAGCTGCGGTTTGTATGTGCCGGGAGGAAAAGCCGTTTATCCATCAACAGCTTTGATGACAATTGTTCCTGCAAAGGTTGCCGGTGTAAAAAATGTTTATGTGGCAACGCCGGCGCATAACGGTATCGTTAACCCATACGTTCTCTACGCCGCACACATATGCGGGGTCGGTGATATCTATAAAATAAGCGGAGCACAGGCAATTGCCGCTTTTGCCTATTCAACACAGAGTGTTGCAGGGGTTGATGTAGTGGCAGGACCAGGGAATATATATGTCGCACTGGCAAAAAAGATGGTATTTGGCGACGTTGCTATCGATTCGATTGCAGGCCCTTCCGAAATTGCCGTTGTGGCTGATGAAAGCGCAAATGTGGAATTTATAGCAAGAGACCTTCTAAGCCAGGCTGAGCACGATGAGATGGCGGGATGTTATTTTGTAGGTCTTGATAGAGAGTTGACAAAGGGTGTTAAAAAGAGATTTATGGAGTTGGCAGATACGGCACAACGTAACGATATAACAAGAGTTTCTTCAAAAAATGCAATGTTTTTTTATGCCGAAAGTGTTGAGCTTGCAGCTATGCTTATTGATAAGATAGCTCCCGAACACCTTGAAGTTCAACTTCAAGAGCCCTATATGTTTATGAATATGGTAAACAACGCGGGAGCAATATTTATCGGAGAATATACCCCCGAACCCATAGGTGATTATATAGCAGGACCTAATCATACCCTGCCGACAAATCAGACCGCTCGCTTTGCGTCCCCTTTATCTGCGGACGTTTTTATGAAAAAGAGCAGTATTATACACTACTCCAAAAAGGCATTTTTTAAAAATGCAAGGCACGCCTCCAAATTTGCAGAAATGGAAAGGCTATTTGCCCATCAATCGTCCATAGAGGTAAGGCTGAATGAAGATAGTTAAACCCACACTTGAAGATGTTACCCAAATAAAAAACATAATAGACGAGTTTGCAAAAAAAAGAGATATTTTACCAAGAAGCTTGGAGGATATTGCAGAAAGAATAAGAGAGTTTTTTGTTGTAAAAAGCTCCGACGAGGTTATCGCAATAAGCAGTTTAAGGATATACTTCCCGTATCTTGCAGAAATCAGGACAATAGCCGTTAAGGAGTCATACCAAGGCAAGGGTTTGGCAAAACTATTGATAGATAAACAGTTAGAAGAAGCAAGAGAGTTGGGTATAAAAAGTGTTTTTGCATTAACATTTAGGGTGGATTTTTTTAAAAAGGTCGGCTTTAAGTTGATTGATAAGAAACAACTGCCTCAAAAAAAGATATGGGAGGATTGCGTTAAATGTCCTTTCTTCCCGGACTGCAAAGAAGAGGCTGTAATTATGCAAATAAAAGATTGATTTAGACTGTTGACTTCTTGCGATGATTGAGTATGAGATTAAAGATGCCCTCTTAAAAAAAGGCTGCCCCGTTTGCAGTGTTTTAAAAAAGAGAACCGATGAAGTGCTGTGGTGGTTTGAAAAAGAGAACTATCACGAGATAGAAACGCTTTCAAAACTGCACGATAATCCTTTTATATGCGAAAGGCACAAAGAAAAACTTTTGGTAATAGGAAATACGCTATCGGTTACATTTGAGTTTTTAATAGAAAAAGATATGGAATTTTTATCATCTCTTTCCAAGTTAAAGTCTAAAAAGCTCTCTCAAAAGGTTAAACACTCATCCTTCGATAGTTGTATGTTTTGCGCCCTTGAGAAAGATATTGAGCGCTTTATTGTTGAAAAATTTATTGAAATGCTCAAAGAAAACGAGACTAAAAAGTTGTATGAAAAATCCGAAGGGTTGTGCAGAAAGCATCTGTTTGAGTGTTTATTGAAAGCGGATAAAGCTCAAGAAAGCACCGAATTTCTTATTCGGGATGCTGTTTTGAGGTTATCAAAAATCGATAAACTCTTAAAAGAGTTTTTTCACAAATCGGATTACAGGTTTTCCGGTGAGAAAAAAGGCAAAGAGCAGAATGCCTGGATTGATGCTCTAAATTTCTACTCAGCCAACAAAAAATAAAAAAGCCCCCTAAAAAAGGGAGCTTCTTTAAAGTTTCAGCCAATAAACAGTTATTCTATAACAACCATTTTTGCATCAGCATCAATATTTTCACCGGCTTTTACAAACAGCTCTTTTACCTCTCCGTCTTTAGGGGCTCTTATCTCGTTCTGCATCTTCATAGCTTCCAAAATCAAAAGAACATCACCCTCTTTGACCTCGTCACCGACCTTAACCTTTACATCGATAATTGCTCCCGGCATCTCCGATTTAATTATCTGTTTGCCTTCAGCCGCTCCTCCGCCTCGTCTTTCGAGCATCTTTTTCTTCAGCTCGTCCATAACCTCAATTTTAAAAAGGTCGCCTTCGGTTAAGACATTATAAACGCCGTCTTGATAATCGACATCGGTTTCATAGGATTTGCCGTTGACTATTAGCGAATATACGCTTGTTTCCGTTAGCTGGGTGTCAACAAGATACGACTTATCGTCAATTGTAACTTCAAACTTGTTGGCTTCAACCTCTTTCACGTTTACCCTATATTCCACTTTGTCTATATTAGCTACATACGCCATACCACACCTCTCTTTTTAGGTTGAATACTTATAAATATCGCCGAAACTCGCACCGAACATAGCACTTCTTCTTCCTGACTCTTTCCACGGACTGCCCGAAGCGCAGGTCTCGTTAAATTCAACGAGTTTCTTTTTCAGCTCTTTTTCTCTCAAGAACTCTTTTATAGCCGCCGCAGCAATGGCAACCTCAAGAGAACCTTCACGCGGTTGAGGTTTAACCAAGACCTCTTTATCAATGAAGTCCGTGCTTATGTTGCCGTCTATAAAGTCTTTGTTTCTTAAAACCTTCTGGTGGAAAGGTATAGTTGTTTTTATACCCTTAACCACATATTCGTTTAGAGCTCTCTTCATTCTCGCTATGGCATTTTGCCTGTCAACATCCCAGACTATCAGTTTTGCAACCATAGGGTCGTAGTATATGGGCACTTCGCCTCTTGAATATACGCCGCTATCCACTCTAACGCCTGGTCCTCCCGGCAGTCTCAAGCCCGTTATCAATCCCGGGGATGGCATAAAGTTTTTATCCGGGTCTTCGGCATATATACGACACTCCAAAGCGTGACCTATTTGCTTAACGTCTTCCTGTTTGTATGCCAAAGGTTTTCCTTCGGCTATTTCAATCTGCATTTTTACTATATCAATGCCCGTCACCATCTCCGTAACAGGGTGTTCAACCTGCAGCCTTGTGTTGACCTCCAAAAAGTAGAAGTTCATATCCTTGTCAACAAGAAATTCAACCGTCCCAACGCTGTCATAATTAGCTGCGGTAACGGCTTTGATAGCGGCATCACCCATTTTGTGTCTGACCTCATCGTTAATAGCCATTGAGGGTGACTCTTCTATAACCTTTTGATGTCTTCTTTGAATCGAGCATTCCCTTTCATAAAGGTGGATGGCGTTGCCGTGTTTGTCTCTTGCTATCTGAACCTCAACGTGTCTCGGATTCACGATTGCCTTTTCTATATACATTCTGTCGTCGCCAAAAGCGTTTAGCGCCTCTCCTTTGGCTAAGTCGTAAACATCCTTAAACTCCTCTTCGCTTGCTATCAACCTCATCCCTTTTCCGCCGCCGCCTGCCGACGCCTTGAACATTATGGGATATCCGATTTCTTTGGCTCTTGCCAAAGCATCGTCCAAATCCTTAACAGGGTCTTTCATTCCCGGAACCACGGGAACTTGCGCCTCAATCATTCTTTGCCTTGCCCTGGTTTTATCTCCGAGAATGTACATAGATTCGGTGTTCGGACCTATGAACGTTATGTTATTTTCTTCGCAAGCCTTTACAAATTCTGAATTTTCAGCCAAAAAACCGTATCCGGGGTGAACTGCATCGCACCCGGATTTAAGTGCAACCTCAACTATTTTGTCTATAACAAGATACGACTCCGCAGCCGGAGATGCCCCGATAAAATAGGCTTCATCCGCATATCTGACATGAAGGGCATTTCTGTCGGCTTCGGAATATACCGTAACCGTCTCTATACCCATTTTTTTGCAGGCACGGGCAATTCTTATTGCAATTTCACCCCTGTTTGCAATCAAAACCTTTTTGAATTCTTTATAATCAGCCATCGTATTACCTCCTTTTATAGCGGGATATTCCCGTGTTTCTTTGGAGGATTGGATTCCCTCTTGTTCTTGGTTAACTCCAAAGCCTGAATAAGTTTTAGTCTTGTATCGGCAGGGTCTATAACCTCATCTATATATCCCAAACCGGCTGCAACATAAGGATTTGCAAATTTATCCCTATACATCTGAACCAGTTCGGCTTTCTTTTCAACCGGATTTTCAGCCTCAGCCAATTCTCTTCTAAATAGAATGTTAACGGCACCGTCAGGTCCCATAACGGCAATTTCTGCTATTGGGTAGGCGTAATTAACATCAGCTCTGAAGTGTTTCGATGCCATAACGTCGTATGCTCCTCCGTAGGCTTTTCTTGTAATAAGCGTAATCTTAGGAACGGTCGCCTCTGCATATGCAAACAACAATTTTGCTCCGTGAACTATAACGCCGTTGTGCTCCTGTGCAACACCCGGCATATATCCCGGCTGGTCTTCGAGTGTAATTATGGGTATATTAAACGCATCGCAGAACCTAATAAACCTCGAAGCCTTGATTGCGGCTTTGTAGTCCAAAGCACCGGCAAAAAACTGGGGTTGATTGGCAACTATGCCGATGGGACGTCCGTTTAGTCTTGCAAAACCGACAATCATATTCTTTGCGTAATTTTCCTGAATTTCAAAGAAATAACCGTCATCAACAACCTTTTTTATTAAATCTTTCATATTGTACGGCTTGTTTGGGTCTGAGGGAATCAAATCGTATATAGACTCCTCTCTCCTGTTTGCAGGGTCGTCCGTAGGTTGATACGGAGGGTCTTCCATATTGTTTTGGGGTATGAACTGCAGCAGTTCTTTGACTATCATTAAGGCATCTTCATCGTTTTCTGCCGCAAAGTGAGCGACCTGTGTTTTTGTGGTGTGCGCATCGGCGCCGCCAAGCTCTTCTTTTGTTATCTCTTCTCCCGTAACGGCTTTAATTACATCAGGTCCGGTTATAAACATAAAGCTCGTATTTTTTACCATAATAGTAAAATCCGTAACGGCAGGCGAATATACGGCTCCACCGGCTGTGGGTCCCATTATAACCGAAATTTGCGGAATAACACCGGATGCCATAACGTTCCTTAGGAAAATATCGGCATAACCGGCTAAGGACTCTACACCCTCTTGAATTCTTGCTCCGCCTGAGTCATTCAAACCTATAACGGGAGCACCTGTTTTCATTGCCAAATCCATTATTTTGCATATCTTCTTTGCAAAAGCTCCCGATAGCGAGCCTCCGAATACGGTGAAATCCTGACTGAATATATAAACAAGCCTTCCGTCTATTGTTCCGTATCCGGTCACGACACCGTCGCCTAAGATTTTTTGCTTATCCATACCAAAATCTTGACATCTGTGGGTTACAAATTTATCGAATTCAACAAAACTACCCTCATCAAGGAGCAATTTTATCCTCTCTCTTGCGGTCAATTTTCCTTGGGCGTGCTGCTTTTCTATCCTTTTTTCTCCGCCGCCGAGTTCAGCTTGAGCTTCTAACTCTTTGAGCTTTTCCAGCTTCTCCTTCATATCTGACCTCCTGTATAAATATATATTCCATCATAAATATATACGAACGATATCAAAGTGTCAACGAATTTATTTAATATTGTTTATTGTTTAGCTAATTATAGTTATAAATTAACAATGAATTAATGATGTAGAGGCTAATATTATATATTATAATTACGATTTCCCCTCTTTTTTAGTAATTGCCTCTTTTTGAACAGTGTTTCCATTCTATTCAAATACCTCTCTTATAATATCTGAATATCTCAATTTTCTTTCTTGATATTTAGAGTCTTTGTCTTTAAAGAATAGATAGAGGAATTTTTCTGCGCTATTTTCAGAATGAAAATAGCCTTTTATCCTAAAAGAGTCTTTTAACTCTTTAAAGCACCTCCCAAACACGGATTATGCTCGGCGTCTGCTCTTGTTTGAAAGGTTTTGCTTTCTCTCAAGTAGGAGTTATGGCATACTACCCCCTGCCGCCTTCAAATGAGATGCACAATCTATCTTGTACTTTAATATATAGCGCAAAAAGAAAAAAGGCGCAATCAAACCCAAGCAACACATTTGGTTAAAGATTCTCTTTTGAGAGGCTCTGTAAGAAGAGTTAGTCCGAAAGCTGTTCAATGGACATCGCGTTCAACAAATATATGCAACACGCAAGAACCGTGCACTATTTATATCTATTACGACTATCATATTAAAGATATATGGGGACGCTCTCTTGATGCCAACAATGACGGACAGCCGGGCGGTTCAGGCGGTAACTTTTGGTATATAGCAGGCTCGGGTAAACCGTAAATTGAGATTGATTGAGTTTTTTAAAAATAGAAAAGGTGTGTGTAAAAAATAAAAGAGGGAAGAGTCCCCTCCTTTTATTATTGAGTGTTTGCTGCTTTTGTATAGAAGATTTTGCAAGAATCATCTGTGTAAGAGCAATAAGTGCCGTACAGCGTATTTCCTATTAAGAGTAAAGGATTGACAAAATATACTCCATATCGATAATCTTGATAGTAGCAGCCCTCAGAGGAAGATAGAGTGAATTGTTTTACATCACTGTTTCCTGAGATGTTTTGCAGAGAATCTTTTGTGGGAACAGCAAAAAGGCTTAAATAATCCATATTCATTCCGTAGTTCGACGGTGAAACAAAAATACCTGATAAATCTATAAAAACAGGTGGAATAGGGCTATAGTACGTCCAATATACATAAGTCGTAAAGCTTGAGCAGTCCATTTTGCTTGAATTGTCATTTGTATTAAAACTTATAGTGCAGGTGTGTACAGGCGGTATTTTATTTTTTATGCTGCTGTCCTCTGTATAAGTGAAATAGAATGCATTTGTGCTGTCAACTGCTCTCAAAAATTTTCCTCCACGGATTCTAATATCGGAAGAGCTAAGTGGTAAAACGTAAGGCTGTGACAGCTGCGTGATATTGCCATTTTCACCTAATCCAAATAGATATATCTTTGAATCTGTTAAAACAGAAAGTACCTTACCGTCTTGAGATACCGAAATATCTAAAATTTCTTTCCCCAAACTTTCTCCAAAATTTAATTCAGTCATATTGTCAAGTTCTGTTGTTGATGAGCCGTTATCAAAACCTGTTGGCTCTATTTTAACAGAGTAAATACTGCTTCCTTCTGCGAAATATAGTTTGTTGGAGACCGGAGAAAATGATAGGCTGTTTACACTATAAGAAAGCTCTCTTAATCCAAGTATTGAACTTGACTGTGGCAGTGCAAATTTCCTGTAGCTTTGAGTCTGTAAGTCAATTTTATACAGACTGCCATCACTTGTTGCTGCAAACATCAAAGAACCATCTTGTGTTATGGTATATGATCGAATGCTTCCGGATAGATGTATAGATAAACTTCCATTATCTAAGCTCGGTATTTTCAGAGATTTAAGGAAGTAGCCGCTCTTATTGTCCAAGGTTATGTACAGCAGAGAATTATCGGGTGATTTCGCAATAAGGTAGAGATAATCTGTAACGCCGTTAATTATTTTTGACTGCAAAGCACCTGAGCTTGACGGCTCTACCTTACTTGCCAGATATGAATCTATAATTATTAAATTGCTCTCGGTTGTTATGTAAATTATGCCGTCTTTTGCAATCATGTTTTCAATATCAGTATCTGGAGAAAACTTGATGACCGTTTTTTTGTCTTGATAGGTATTTTTGTCTATTATATGCAGGCTGTAACTATAGTCTTCACTTGAATCCCTTTTAAGAGTATTAAAGTTGGTGCCGATATAGTAATAGTTATTCGAATCACAAGCAGCCGCAGGAACATAATAGCCGCTTGCAAATTTTTTAATAACACTTCCGTTGTCAGCATCTATCAAATACAATCCGTTATACGTTGATGCAAGGAGTTTTGCGTTTGAGTCGCACATAGAGATATTTTTTACATCCTTAATCGGAGTGTTGTTATCATCAACTACGCTCTTAGGCTGTAATGTGTTTGATACATTATCGTAGCCCGATATATACGACAAAGAACCGTTATCAAGCATAAAATATACGGTGTTGTTGTTCGAAACTTTGATTGTAGTTTCGCTATCTACTCCCGATATACTCCAACTTAAGATAGAAGGAGTGGAAAGAGATTTTTTATATAAGGTGTAAGAATAAGAGACTTCCATCCCATAATAATCATCAAGCAGATAGTATAAGTTTCCGTTTGCTTGAGTTATGCTGCTAATGGAAGGTTGCTCGTCTGTATTAGAGTCACTACAATACTGTGTATTCTCCATTAGTTTCATAGATTTGTTATCAAGATTTACTCTATAGATACCGCTACAATAATTGTTGCTGCTATTATCAGCATCTACAGACAGATAGATATTTCCGTCATAGATAAAGCCGTCACTCACGTTAGGATCGCTCAAGTTATCGTTTTCAAGTTGCTGTGTCAGGTCGATAGTTATATTGTCAAAACTGTAATTATCAGAGCTCATTTTTTCTATGTTAAGCATTACATCTTCATTGCTGTAATTGTCATATGTGTAGTATAGGTAAAAAGTGTTGTTGTCTATATCTATACCGCCGTCACCTTCGTCTTCTGTCAGTTGCTTTTTGTATAGAATTGGAGATGTGATTGGCGCTCCGTTTCTTATTTCTTTTACCAGATTTAACCAAGCCTTTTGATATCTCTTTTTTAATTTTTTTCTGTCTTTTGCCGGATTGAATGTCAGTAAATCTTCCATATTTGGTTTTTGCGTTGAGTTATCAAATATGTTATTGATGGCATCCTGTATTGCGTTTGATAGGTTATCAGGGTTCCCAAACTGAGATTTAACGGCATTGCAAACCATATTACTAACGGGTGTGACCTTTATCTCATCGAACCCTTGAATCTCGTCTCCTCTTGCAACAAGGCATAATGTTCCGTAATTAGGTGAGGGCGGATTGTCTATATTGCCGTCGTCATTTACGTCATAATCCGAACCGCCGCTAACTTCATAAACATACCAATCGTTCGGATTAAGCTCGTTTTGGTATGAGTTGAAGTATCCGATTTTATCCAATGTCGCGCCTGTCGATGTTGTTGTAGTGTGAATTAACACCTTTGTTCCGTTATCCAATAAATGATACACTTTGACCGTAGCTCCTCCCAAAGGTCCCAAAGTTGCTTGAGCGTTTTTGGTTGTTGAAGAAGACGAAGAAGATGACGAACCGCCTCCACCACCGCCACAAGAGTACAAAGCAAGTCCTAAAGACAAAAATAGAACAAAAAATAACCAAATCTTGCGATTCATAAAACCTCCAATACTAAAAAATTTTAAGTTTTAACAAACTTACCTTAAATGTCGTAATATGGGGGCTATTGTATAGTCAATTTTTTTATTGTCAAGATATTTTTTATTTTTTATCATACATTTTATTCTTAAATAAAGTTAAAAATATTTTATTTTTACAGCACCAGAACGTAGCCTTTATAAATCCAACAACAAAAATCTTTGCGAAAATAATCATAGAATATACAAAAAGTCAGATTATTTTCTGTTTTTAATCAGGCTTGGGGTAATTTAATTGAAGAAAAATAAGAAACAAGCGGTTTAGACGGTAATGTCAACTTAATTGTGTCACCCCCTCCTTTTTAGTAATTGCCTCTTTTTAAGCAGTGTTTCCATTCTATTCAAATACCTCTCTTATAATATCTGAA
>JALVUQ010000041.1 GCA_027035575.1 Desulfurellales bacterium
TGGATATCTCGTATACGTGAGTTTCCACCCCTCCGGTCTGGGGGTAAAAAGCTGGACAGACCTGTGCAATTCTCATCCAGTCTTGCTTTAACTTTCCTAAAGTTATGCCTTTCCCCCGTTCTGTTTTAAAACTCAGAAAACATCACCCCATGTTTTCCTTAAAGACCAAAGAAATATAATAGTCCAGCTAATACCTTTTCCACATCTTTCTTATTCCTCCAGAGTTTGTAACCTTAACGCAGTCTACCAATTGCCTTAGTGTGGGTTGCATATCTTTTATTTAGTTTATTTATTTTTTGTTGCTATTCTTGATACTTTCATTTTCGGGTGACTGCCCTAAAGTTCTCGACTGTTATTTTTCTCCACATACAACTACATAGAATTTCACCACGTTTTAACTTATCAAATAACTCCATTGATTTGAAAAAATTAACAACATCTTTGTGATAAATGGCTCGGATAACCTCTCTCCCTTTTCATTGCATCATCTCATTTTCATGTAAATTTCGCCTAACGTCCGGCGGGTATGCGAAGCCCGTAGGGGGTTTGGGTGAGCGAAGTAAACCGCATACCCGCTTGTTGTCCGAGTGCGATAGCACCGAAGCGAGCGGTAGCGAGCAGAGAGTTCGCCTGCCAACTCTAATTTATGGCATTTGTGATATGTAATATGAATATTTCGTTATAAAGTATTCAATAACTATATTAATAATTACTGTACTTATGAGCCATTTTACCCATACTGGAATATCAATTGGCCATGTTGATAATTTTTCAATTTCTCTTTTGATTTCTAATAAATATTGATATTCTTGATACTTATTATTATGTTTATTCAATGTGATTCTTTTACCATTAATAATTTGCTTGGCAACGGGTTTCCATCTCTGGTTTATATTGTCTAAGACAGCATCTCTTATTTTTTTCATGACTTCATGTGCATAATAAATTGGCGTAAAGATAAATATCCCTGTGAGTATCGACACTAAAAGAAACAGAATTAAGGGTCTAATTTCTACAAACCAGGCGGGATAATGTGTATTCAGTTGATAGATAATTAAAAATACTACGCAAAGTATTTCAACAGAAACAAGTAGTAATAATTTAAGAATTGGACGTTCTAAAGTGCTTAATCCCATTTTATTTTCCAACACAATGTCTTTACCGTATTTTTTGATGAAATCGAAATCAATTTTATTTCCGTATCGTTTTATATTACAAATTAATGACCACCATCCAATGATTTCTATTGAACCAATAAGAAGTGATATACAGATAAGTATCAAATGGAAATAAGAAATTAAAAATGCACTTTCAAATTTTGCTAAATAATAACCTACAAAAAGAATACCTAATAGTAGAAGATATATTATTAAAATTTTTTTAACATTTTTCATCTCCTTTAGAGTTGGATCAAATATATACTTTTTTGCCATAGACAACATTATACTGTCTTCTCTCGGAGCCATATTCAAAAATTGTTTTAATGAATATACTAAAATAAATATGTTTATTATCTCAAAATGAAAATTAAAATACAATAATGGTTTGTTAAAAACTCGTGCTACACCCCATGTTAAAATGGCGAAAATGTATCCAATAAAATATAGAATAATAACACAGCATACTATGCTTAAGTTGAATTTCCTTGTAATTAAAATATTAATTTTTCTCACATTATATTTTATCATCATTGTCACCTTGAAATGGCAGGCGAATTTCGGACAACTCGCTCATATACGCATTGTGTATATCCCAATTTGGAGTTGTATCAGCATTGCGCGTATACTCATTCTGGATGCTTCTCACCCTCAAGCAAGTCTAACGGACTTCTAATCTTACACTCAAATTCTCAGTGCTAACATGAGTATCTCTGTCGTTTTTAAATGTTTTATGTCAAGCAATCTTTAGAAGCCTTTTGTGGATGATGGTTGAATTTATCTGAAGCTTGTATATCTATGCGATAAAAATTAGAATTCCAATAAAAAATTCATAATAGTAAATATAAAGAAAAATACAGTTAATCAATTTATCTATATCTATCGCACATCCTGTTTCGAAAAATTTTTATTTAACTGTTTGTAATAAACACAGAAATTTTTAAAAGGACACTCACTGCATAACGGCTTTTTTGGCCTGCATACTGTCTGACCAAAACCTACCATGGCTCTGTTAACCTTAGCCCACATGTTTTCGGGTATTATCCTTTTCAGCTCTTCTTCTGTCTCTACATTTGTTCTCGTTGAAACTATACCAAGTCTGTTTGCTATTCTGTGAACGTGAACGTCAACGCCTATAGTCTGCTTACCGAAAGCTGAAGCAAGAACGACGTTTGCCGTTTTTCTCCCAACACCTGGTAGCTTTATGAGCTCATCGTATGTATCCGGTACTCTACCGAGTTTTTTAAGTTCTTCAGCAAGCTGCTTGAGTTTTTTAGCCTTTACCTTGTAAAAACCAACACCTTTAATCAGCTTTTCAATCTCTTCAACGCTGAGCTTTGCCAGCTCCTCAAAAGT
Organism: Desulfurellales bacterium; assembly: GCA_027035575.1. Lineage (GTDB taxonomy): Bacteria > Campylobacterota_A > Desulfurellia > Desulfurellales > Hippeaceae > S144-51. Next base: position 2,514 of record JALVUQ010000041.1, read on the forward strand.
GCTTGCTTTCGAGAAAAGCCTGTTACAGGCTTTTACTGTCATCTCATCTCTGGTTCTAGAGCTGAGAACAGTAAAAACGAGATGCTGAAAGGGTGTTTTAAGGAAGTTTTTCAGTGTGAAAACCGGAGCTTTTCTCTCTCTTGCAAGCTTTTCCATTGTTTCAAATATGTACTCAAAATCACTGTCAGTAAAGCTCTTTCCCATTAACTCACCGTTTTAGTTTTATAAGATGATAAGGCAAATTAAGTCATCTTATTTCAATTTTTATCTTACCCTCTCTTTCCATCTGGCCAAGCATTTCGAGGAATTCGGTAACTGTCATGTTCAGTCTTTCAGCTGCTTCCCTTATCGTCATAGAATCGTTAACAGTATTTTTAATGTTTGGCATTTTTACCTCTTTTGGCTCTCTAAGCTCAAAATGCTCGCATATTTCAGCCCTACCTCCACAGCTTGAGAAGTATTTGCAGAATATACAGGACATCAAAATACATTACTCCTTCCCAAAATAAACTTTACTATTTAATGTATTTATATTTAATATTAATCTAAATAGCTAAAAAATTAAATGAGCTGTTTAAAGAGCTTAAACATATCACTGACTCAATCCTTTAACTCGACAGTTCTGTACAGCCCGAAAAGCTTAAGTTTGATTTCCCTCTGCAAAGCTCCGTGAAAGTGGTGGTAGTTGGTTGTGGTGTGGCTGGAGCCGAATTTTTAAAAAATTACTCTAAGGACACTCTTGTTGTATCCCCTGATCACCACTTGGTTTGCCAAGCTTTACTTCCAGCTTATGTTGCCGGAGATGTTGAAGAAGATGAATTATGCGTAAATCTAATCCCTTTCTTTGAGAGTAGAGGTATAGGTTACAGACA
>JALVUQ010000042.1 GCA_027035575.1 Desulfurellales bacterium
GCTTCCGCCGTTTGAAAATTATCGTTTAAAGCCTTAAATCTAACCTGTTTGAGATTTAAGACTATATTCATCACATCTTCCTTCACACCGTCTATCGAACTGAATTCGTGGTCAACGCCGTCAATTTCTATACCCACAACGGCAATACCCGGCACGGAAGACAGCAACACCCTTCTTAAAGCATTACCTACGGTAACGGCATAACCTTCATTTAAAGGCTCAAGCGAAAAACGCCCGTAAACGTTATTCTGTTCCTCTATCTTCACTTCGGTAGGCAGCTTTAAATAATCAAAAACGCTCTTCATATTTCAGCTTCCCCTTTTTATTATTTAGAATACAACTCAACAATGGCATTCTCATTAAACGGAGGCTGAATATCCTCTTTTGTCGGAATATCTACAAATGTAGCGCTCATCTTATCAATATCCACAGATATCCAGGAAGAAACTCCCCTTCTTGAGTTATCTTCAAATTTAGATTTAACCTCTTCTTTTGCTTTCATCTTTTCGGATAAACTGATTACATCTCCCTTCTTCAAAATATAAGAAGGCACATTAACCTTAATGCCGTTCACAAGGATATGTCCGTGAGAAACAAGCCTCCTTGCCTCTTTCCTTGAAGATGCAAAACCCGCTCTGAATATAACGTTATCAAGTCTTCTTTCAAGCAGTTGAACAAGATTTACGCCTGTCTCTCCCTTTTGTTTTTTTGCCTCGTAAAAATATTTTCTAAACTGTCTTTCCAAAACACCGTAAACCGCTTTTGCTTTTTGCTTTTCCATAAGGTGCTCTCCGTAACTTGTTATCTTTCTTCTGCTGCCTTTGCTCTTTCCCGGACCATACGGTCTCTTTTCAAAGGCACACTTATCTGTAAAGCATCTTTCTCCTTTAAGAAACAGTTTGGTGCCTAACGCCCTGCACCTCTTACAAACCGCATCGTTATACACTGCCATATATCAATCTCCTATTACACTCTTCTTCTTTTTGGTGGCCTACATCCGTTATGAGGAATAGGCGTTACGTCTTTAATTGATTTAACCCTTATACCCGCAGACTGAATGGCTCTAATAGCCGTCTCCCTGCCTGCTCCCGGACCTTTTACTCTGACATCAACCTCTTTCATACCGAAATTGAGGGCTTTTTTTGCAGCATTTTCAGAGGCAACCTGAGCGGCAAACGGTGTTCCTTTTCTTGTTCCCTTAAATCCGCTTTCACCCGATGTTGCCCAACATAAAACATTACCGTCGTTATCCGTAAATGTAACAATAGTATTGTTAAATGTAGATTGAATATGAGCAATGCCGCTTGCAACATTTTTCTTAATCTTTTTCTTTCTTTTTCTAACTGCTTTAGCCATCTATCACATTCTCCTTCATTTCTCTTTTATTTGCCTCCGACCGTTTTCTTTCTGCCCTTTCTCGTTCTTGCGTTAGTTCTTGTTCTCTGACCTCTGACCGGCAACCCTCTTCTGTGCCTCAAGCCCCTGTAATTTCCCAAATCCATCAGAGCTTTAATGTTCATAGCAACCTCTTTTCTCAGGTCACCTTCAACTTTATAATCCGATATCACATTTCTCAACTTCTGTATTTCTTCAGGTGTCAATTCGTTGGTTCTTTTATCCGGGTCAACCTTGGATTTTTGAACGATTTCCCAAGCCCTTTTATGGCCTATACCGTAAATATAGGTCAAAGCTATAACCGTTTTCTTATTTCTCGGTAATTCAACTCCTGCGATACGTGCCACTTAAACCTCCACTAACCTTGTCTTTGTTTGTGCTTCGGATTCTCGCACACTACTCTAACAACGCCCTTCCTTTTTATTATCTTACACTTAGGGCATATCTTTTTAACAGATGGTCTAACCTTCATTTATACCTCCGATTACTTATATCTATACACTATTCTGCCCTTTTCTATGCTGTATGGAGATAACTCGAGCTTAACCTTGTCACCGGGAAGAATCTTTATAAAATGCATTCTCATTTTGCCTGCAACATGGGCTAAAACAATATGCCCGTTATCGAGTTTAACCCTAAACATAGCATTGGGCAGAGACTCTACAACCTCTCCGTCAACCGTAATACTCTTCTCTTTCGCCATAAAATCAATTTACCTCGCTCAAGATATCGGGACCGTTTTCAGTAATAGCTATGGTGTGTTCAAAATGCGCCGACGGCTTATTGTCAAGCGTCACAACAGTCCACCCATCCCTCAAAGTTTTTGTCCTCCAAGTTCCGGCATTAATCATCGGTTCGATTGCGATGGTCATACCTACCTTTAGCATAGGTCCTCTATCGCCGGATTTGGGAACATAGTTTGGCACCTGCGGGTCTTCGTGAAGATTTCTCCCTATGCCATGACCAACATAATCTCTCACCACTCCGTAACCGAATCCCTCGGCATATTCCTGCACGGCTTTTGATATATCGTATAAATGATTTCCTGCATAAGCCTGAGCAATGCCTCTGTAGAGGGACTCCTTCGTCGCTTTCATAAGATTTTCCTTTTCCTTGTCTATATGTCCAACAGCCACAGTAATTGCCGAATCTCCGTAAAAACCGTCATAAATAAGCCCGAAATCCAAACTTATTATATCACCGTTTTTCAACTTTCTTTTTTTCGAGGGTATTCCGTGAACAACCTCTTCGTTTATTGATGTACACAGAGCTTTAGGAAAACCTCCGTATCCCTTGAATGCACATTTGGCATTTCTTTTTTTTGCTTCCTTTTGCGCCACTTCGTTCAAATACTCGGTGGTTATACCAGGTTTGACGCTATTTTTCAAGATGTTGAGAACTTCTCCAACCATACGGTTGACAACTCTCATTTTTTCTATTTCTTCCTTGGTTTTTAAGATAATCATCCCAAAACAGCTTTAACCTTTGAAAAAATTTCGTTTATATCACCCAATCCGTCAATTTTAACCAGTTTTTTTGTCTTCTCGTAATATTCAATAAGCGGCATAGTGGATTTTTCATAAACGTTCAATCTGTTTTCAACAACCTCTTTTGTATCGTCACTTCTTTGAATCAACTCACCGCCGCACTTATCACAAACCCCATCTATCTTAGGCGGATTGTTTTTGATATGGTAAACAGCTCCGCATTTTGAACAAACCCTTCTTCCTGTCAGCCTGCCTATAATCTCATCCTTAGGCACATCTATCAACAAAACCTTATCAAGTTGAAGACCGTTTTTTTCAAGCATTACATCAAGCGCCTCGGCTTGAGCAACGGTTCTCGGAAAACCGTCAAGTATAAAGCCGTTTTTACAATCGTCCTCTTTTATGCGATTTTCCATCATTCCGACTATAACATCGTCAGGAACAAGCGCTCCGCTATCCATATATTTTTTTGCTTCCTTGCCGAGCGCACTGCCTTCTTTAACCTCTTTTCTCAATATATCACCTGTTGATATTTGAGGAATGCCGTACTCTTTGGCAATAAGCTCACCCTGAGTCCCCTTACCTACTCCGGGTGCACCAAGAAGAATTAAAATCATAAAAATCTCTCCCTATCTCGTTCTTCTGTTTTTCAAGAAACCTTCGTAATTTCTCATATACAAATGCGCCTGTATCTGCATTATTGTATCCAATGCAACCTGAACAACGATAAGCAGTGCCGTACCTCCGAAATAAAACGGTACATTAAACCTTCTTATCAATATCCACGGCAAAACACACACAAAAGACAGATATATAGCACCGCCAAACGTAAGTCTGCTCAAAACCCAATCAAGGTAATCGGCGGTATATTTACCAGGTCTTATTCCCGGAACAAAACCGTTGTTCTTTTTTAAATTATCGGCTATCTCTTTAGGGTTAAATACGATTGCAGTATAAAAATATGCAAAAAAGAACATCAAAGCAATGTAAACTATGCTATATACAAGGCTTCCCGGCATTATATAATCCGAAATACGCTTTAAAACAGGTATATTCACAAGTTTACTCAAAGTCGCCGGGAAAAGCAGTATGGAAGATGCAAATATAGGCGGTATAACACCTGACACGTTGATTTTTAAAGGAATATAGCTTGTTTGTCCGCCGTACATTCTTCTTCCGACCATTCTCCTTGGATACTGCACCGGTATTCTTCTTTGAGAAAGCTCGACAAATACGACAAAAGCAACAACGGCAACCGCTACGACAAATATAATAAGCAAAGAGAGTATGCTCATCTCGCCTGCACTTATAAGCCTGAAAAGATTACCCAAAGCCGCAGGCAGTCTGGCAACGATTCCCGCAAAGATAATTAGAGAAATTCCGTTACCTATACCTTTTTCTGTTATCTGCTCACCGAGAAACATTAAAAATACGCTTCCCGCTGTCATAGTTACGGCGGTAAACAAAACAAAAGGAAGTCCGTGCCAAATAACAACACTGGCTCCGCCCGGACCCTGCATCGATTGAAGTCCTACTGCAATGCCCAATCCCTGCAAAAACGATATAAGGACAGTACCGTATCTTGTGTATTCCGTAATTTTTCTTCTGCCTGCTTCGCCCTCTTTTTTAAGCCTTGAAAGCTCAGGGCTAACGGCTGTAAACAGCTCCATAATAATGGCAGCAGAGATGTAGGGCATTATTCCCAAAGATATAATACTGAAGTTTTTAATTGCACCGCCGGAGAACAGGTTAAATAAGCCCAAAGCGGTGCCTTTTGCCTGAGCAAATATGGCAGCAAGCACGTGTGCGTTCACTCCGGGTGTCGGAACGTGAGCCGCTATCCTGAACACAATAAACATTATAAGCGTAAAAAGAAGCCTTTTGTTTAACTCGGGAACATTAAAAATATTTCCGTAGTCCTCTTTCACTGCAATACCTCTACACTTCCGCCGGCTTTTTCAATCTTCTCCTTTGCACTTTTGGAGAAAGCGTGTGCAACAACACTGAGCTTCTTATCTATTTCTCCGTCTCCGAGAATCTTTATCGGCTTTGAGCTTTTTGCCAGATTCTTTTCCATCATATATAAAATATCCACTCTGTCTCCGTCTTTGCAAACCTCATTGAGTCTCCCGACATTAACGACCTCATACTCAACCCTGAAGATATTTCTAAATCCTCTTTTGGGGAGTCTTCTTACCAAAGGCATCTGACCGCCTTCGAAGTATTGCGGCTTGGCTCCTCCTGACCTTGATTTTTCACCCTTTGTGCCGCGACCGGCAGTTGTTCCCCAACCGCTTGCATCTCCCCTTCCGACTCTTTTTCTCTTTCTAACTATTTTTGGCAGCTCATACAGTTCCATCTTAAACACCTCTTAATTTATAGTTCTTCAACCTTTACCATAAATTCCAATTTTTTTATCATACCCCTTATGTAGGGCGTGTCTTTTCTTATAACGTACTTATTAGGTCTTTTAAGCCCCAAAGCAACAGCCGTCTTTTTTATCGTGGGCTTTTGCCCTATCAAACTTCTTGTCATTGTTATTTTCAAGTCACCCATAGCGGTTCTCCTTATTTCAAGCCTCTGATTTTCAAAATTTCGTCTTTACTTCTTAAAGACTTCAACACTTTAATAACAGCGTGGGAAAGGTTGTGAATATTGTTTGAACCTATCGATTTCACAACTATATTGCTCACACCGCACACCTCAAGAATAGACCTCGCCGTATTTCCGGCTATTATACCCGTACCGGGTCTTGCGGGTTTCATTAAAACAACGCTTGCACCTTCTTTTAACTCCATAGGGTGAGGAATGGTTCCATCGGGAGTTATAGGCACCTCTATAAGGTTTTTCTTTGCTTTCTCTATTGCCTTTTTAATGGCTTCGGGCACCTCTTTGGACTTACCCAAACCTATGCCTACCCTTCCTTTTTTATCTCCTACGGCAACAAGAGCACTAAATCTAAACCTTCTTCCACCCTTAACAACCTTGGCAACTCTGCTTATATTTATAACCCGCTCTTCAAACTCTTTTTCAACACCTATCATAATTACTCCTAAAATTTAAGTCCTGATTCTCTTGCACTGTCGGCAAGCGCTTTTACTTTACCGTGATAGATATAGCCGTTTCTGTCAAAAACAACTCTGGTTATGCCCTTCTCTTTGGCTTTTTTGGCTATAACCTCGCCTATCAGTTTTGCGCTATTTACGTTAGAACCCTTAACCTTATCCTTCAAATCCATATCAAGAGTGGATGCAGAAACAATAGTCGTACCGCTTTCGTCATCTATAAGCTGGGCATAAATATGATTCAAGCTCTTATATATGCATAGCCTAGGTCTATCGTGAGTTCCTCTTATCTTATATTTTATCCTTAATTTTCTTCTCTTTCTTTCGGCTGTTCTATCTTTTTTCATTGACATTTGTTCCCCCTATTTATTAGCTGCTTTACCCATTTTTCTTCTGACATACTCGTCTTTATATCTGATTCCTTTACCTTTATAGGGTTCCGGCGGTCTGAACGACCTGATTTGGCTTGCCACAAGCCCCACAAGCTGCTTATCAATACCCGAAACCTTTATCTCAACACCTTTTGAACCAACCTCTATCGTAACACCGTCAGGAATATTATAAACTATATCGTGCGAAAACCCGACAGAAAGCGTTAATGTTTTTCCTGACAAAGCTGCTTTGTAACCCACACCCTCTATATGCAAAAATTTCTCAAATCCTTTGCTGACACCTTCAACTATGTTAAAAATAAGGCTTCTGTACAAACCGTGCATTGCCTTTGAATTTTTGAATTCGCCTTTTTCCTTTATATAAATATTATTATCGTCTTTCTCTACGCTTACATACTTTGCATCATATTTTTGCTCAAGAGAGCCCTTAGGTCCTTTAACCTTGACTCTGTCTTGCAGTATCTCTACATCTACTCCTTTTGGAATAGGAATGGGAGTTCTACCTATTCTGGACATTACTACCTCCTAAATTAAAATACCTCACAGATGTATTCGCCGCCCACACCGAGTTTTTTGGCTTTCTCGGTAGTCATAATACCTTTGGACGTAGAAATAATCCCCACACCGAGACCGTTCATAACGGGTTTAATTTCATCGGCTTGTATGTGAACCCTTCTTGAAGGTTTACTGATTAAATTTATGCTTTTTATAACGGGTTCTTTCTTGCTTTCGTCAACATACTTCAGCACAACCCTGATGACATTTTGATTGCCCAAACTCTCAAGTTTTTTAACGTCTTTGACATAACCTTCTCCTTTTAAAATTTCACAAACGCTATAAACAAGAGCATTGCTTTTTATATCAACATAGTTGTGCTTAGCCATCAACGCATTCTTTATACTCGAAATACCATCTGCCAATCTTTTACCCATACATCACCTACCAACTAGCCTTTATTACGCCCGGTATCTCACCCTTTGAGGCTAATGTTCTAAAACAAATTCTACAAATGCCGAATTTTCTTATATAACCCTTCGGCCTTCCGCATATCTGACACCTGTTGTGTGCTCTGACCTTAAACTTCGGTGGTCTTTTTGCTTTTTCTATCATAGATTTTCTTGCCATACTCTCTCCTTATTTAAGCCTGACCGCTTTTTCTAAAAGGCATACCGAAAGCCTCCAACAAGGCTTTTGCCTCTTCGTCCGTTTTGGCTGTCGTTACTATGGTAACGCTCAACCCGTGTATTTTTGAAATTTTATCGTAATTAATTTCAGGGAAAATCAACTGCTCCGTTACGCCCAATGTGTAGTTACCCCTACCGTCAAAACCCTTTAAAGGCACGCCTCTGAAGTCTCTGATTCTCGGTATGGTAAAGGATATGAACCTATCCAAAAATTCGTAAGCCCTATCACCTCTCAAGGTAACCTTGCAACCTATAGGCATTCCCTCTCTCAATTTAAAGTTTGCAATCGATTTTTTTGCCCTCGTTATTACGCCTTTTTGCCCCGTTATAATAGCAAGCTCTTCCAAAACGGATTCGAGCAGCTTAATGTCGTGCATACCCTCGGCCAAACCCACATTAACAACCACTTTCTCCAGTTTGGGAGTTTGCATAACATTCTTATAAGAAAACTCCTTCATTATCAAAGGAATAACTTCTTTTTTGTAGAGGGCTTTTAATCTTGGAACATAATCCGACATCTATCTAAGCCTCCTTAAAGTGTTTCTCCGCATTTTTTACAATACCTGACCTTCTCTCCACTCTCCAAATACTTAAATCCGACTCTTGCAGCCTCTCCGCAGTGAGGGCAGACAAGCATAACATTCGAGATATGAATTGAAGCTTCTTTCTCTATAATTCCGCCTTTTGAGGACTGTGTGGGTTTCTGGTGCTTCTTTACTACGTTCACGCCTTCCACAATGACCCTGTTTTTTTTGACAACAAAAGATATGATGCTGCCTTCTTTTCCTTTGTCTTTTCCGGATATAACCTTAACTTTATCGTTCTTTTTAAGTTTGGTTTTCAACTCTGAACGTATTCTTGCCATTATAACACCTCTGGAGCCAAAGATATGATTTTGGTGAACTCTTTTGCCCTTAATTCCCTAACAACCGGACCGAAGATTCTCGTACCTATCGGCTCTTTTGAGTTATTGACAATAACCCCGGCATTTTCGTCAAATTTAATATATGTGCCGTCCGGTCTTCTGAACTCTTTTTTTGTCCTTACTACAACTGCCTTTACAACATCGCCTTTTTTTACCTTGCCGTTTGGGTCGGCTTCTTTGACCGATGCAACTATTATATCTCCAACCCTGGCATATCTCCTTCTTGAGCCGCCCAATACCTTGATACACATCAGGCGTTTTGCTCCTGAGTTATCGGCGGATTTTAAAATACTATACGGTTGTATCATTTCTATCTCCTAAACCTTTGTATTTCTTGGTGATTTCTATCAACCTGAAATGCTTATCCTTTGAAATAGGTCTGCAAGATGCAAACTTCACCGTATCACCGACTCTGGCTTCGTTTTTCTCGTCGTGAACTTTGAACCTTTTCCTCTTTTTGATGTGTTTATGAAACTTAGGATGCTCAATCAACGTTTCAAACTCGACAACTACGGTTTTATCCATTTTATCGCTTACGACAATGCCCTCTTTAACTAATTTGCTCATAAACTCTCTCCGGCTTTTACTTTTTCGTTTATCACGGTCAGAACCCTTGCAAGGTCTTTTCTGAGTGTTCTTATTCTCTTCGGATTATCAAGCTGCTCCAACCCTCTTCTCAAGTTGAGTTTAAAAATTTCCTCTCTTATTTTATTCTCTTCTTTTTTAAGCTCTTCCAAACTTGTCTCTCTCAATTCGCTTGCTTTCATGCCCACTCACTCCGTTTAACTATTTTCATCTCTATATTGAATTTCTGGGCGGCTAAGGTAAAAGCCTTGCTTGCAACCTCTTCGCTAACACCACTGACCTCATAGAGTATTCTTCCGGGTTTAACTATGGCAACCCACTGCTCTATGGAGCCTTTACCCTTACCCATTCTCGTTTCCGCCGGCTTCTTGGTTAACGGAAAATCAGGAAAAATCCTTATCCAAATTTTTCCCTGATGCTTCAAAACCCTGTTAATAGCAACCCTCGCAGCCTCTATCTGCCTGTTTGTAACCTCACCCCTGCCAACGGCTTTCATTCCGTAATCACCGAAGGCTAATTTGCTTCCTCTGTAGGATGTGCCTTTGATGCCGCTTCTATTTCTTTGATATTTTCTGTATTTTGTTCTTTTAGGCATTAACATAGCAATACACCACCTTTCTCATCAAGAAGATACCATTCCTTTAAAAACCCAAACCTTTATGCCGATAACACCGGCTTGAGTCAAACTCTCTGCAAAGCCGTAATCTATATCAGCCCTGAGCGTACTTAGCGGGATACGCCCTTCCTTTATCCACTCTTTTCTTGCCATTTCGGCACCGCCCAACTTGCCGGACAGCTGTATCTTAACGCCTTCAACACCCTTTTTCAAAGCAAGATAGGCTGACCTTTTCATAACCCTTCTGTAGGGCATTCTTTTTTCAAGTTGCAGGGCAATATTCTCGGCTATCAACTGGGCGTCGGTCTCAGGCTTGGAAACATCTCTGATATTGACAGTTACATCCGATTTTGTCAAAGAAGATATGAATTTTTTAAGTTTTTCAACCTCGGAACCCTTTCTTCCTATAATTATGCCGGGCATTGCAGCATATATATTAACCGTCATCTTGTTTCTTTTTCTTTCTATCTCTATTTTTGAAATACCTGCGTAGTATATTTTAGCCTTTATCTGTTTTTTAATTTTTTGATCTTCAAGCAGTTTGTCTTTGAAATCGTGTTCCGCATACCATTGAGACGTCCATTTCTTTGTTATTCCAAGCCTAAGACCTATCGGATTAACCTTTTGACCCAAAACTCACCTCCTAATCACCAATAGTAACAACTATATTACTGGTTCTTTTTATAATTCTTCCCGCTCTGCCCATAGCTCTCGGCTGATACCTTTTCATTTTCAGCCCGTCGTCGGCGGTCACGTTGATGACCTTAAACGAATCAACATCAAATCCCTTTTCAAGCGCATTGGCAACTGCCGACTCAAAAAGCTTCATAAGAATATAAGAAGCCTTTCTGTTGGAATTTTTCAAAACGACTAAAGCGTCATTAACGTTTTTACCCTTAACAACGCCTATAACTTCTCTCACCTTAATAGGCGATATTTTAGCACTCTTCAATCTTGCCACAACTTCCATAAACCACCAACCTATTTACCTATTTTCTTTTGTACAACGCCTTTATGTCCCTTAAACGTCCTTGTAGGAACAAACTCACCGAGCTTATACCCAACCATATTTTCCGTTACATAAACCGGAACGAATTTTCTACCGTTGTGCACGGCAAATGTAACACCCACAAACTCAGGTATAATCGTACTTCTCCTCGACCAGGTCTTAATCATTGTTTTCTTTTTACTGCTTTTAAGTTTCTCAACCTTTTTAATCAGCTTTTCTTCTACAAAAGGGCCCTTCTTTAAGCTTCTTGGCATTTATTCAAGCCTCCTTATTTCTTTCTTCTCGAAACGATAAATTTGTCCGTTTTCTTGTTTTTCCTTGTCTTGTATCCCTTTGTAGGAGTACCCCAAGGTGTAACAGGTGTTCCGCCGGTACCGGTTTTTCCTTCACCGCCGCCGTGCGGGTGGTCAACCGGGTTCATAGCTACACCCCTTACCTGAGGCCTGAATCCTTTATGTCTCATCCTTCCCGCTTTGCCCCAATTTATATTGGAGTGGTCTGTGTTTCCAACCTGTCCAATCGTAGCGTAACACTCAACGTTAATCAGTCTCATCTCGCCACTCGGCAATCTTATGTGTGCATATTTGCCCTCTTTAGCCATAACCTGAGCCAAAACTCCTGCACTTCTGACAAGCTGTCCGCCCGCTTTGGGTTTCAACTCTATGTTATGCACTATACTGCCCACAGGAATACTTTTTATAGGCAAGCTGTTTCCTACTTTAGGCTCGACCTTTTCGCCGGCTTCTATAACATCTCCTACCTTCAATCCCAAAGGTGCCAAAATATAGCGTTTTTCACCGTCTTTATAAACTACCAAAGCTATATTTGCGCTTCTGTTGGGGTCGTACTCTATTGCCTTAACAGTAGCCGGAATATCCCTTTTATCCCTCTTAAAATCAATTATTCTGTAAAATCTCTTTACTCTTCCGCCTCTTCCTCTGACGGTAACATTGCCTTTATTGTTCCTGCCGGAATGGTTCTTTAAAATTTTAATCAAAGATTTTTCCGGCTTCTTTTTTGTGAGCTCGGAAAAATCAAGAACGCTTGCAAACCTTCTTCCGTTGCTTGTCGGCTTATACAACTTTATACCCATAGATAACCTCTTTTACAATTCTTTTAAAGATTCGCCTTCTTTAAGTGTAACAACAGCCTTTTTCAAAGAAGGCTTTCTGCCTTTAATCCCTTTGAACACCTTAACCTTACCTTTTGTGTTCAATATGTTTACGCTTTCCACATGAACATCGAATATGGCTTCCACTGCCTTCTTCACCTCAGGTTTATTCGCTTTTTTATCAACAACAAATACATACTTACCGAACTCCTGAGATTCAAACGCCTTCTCCGATATCACCCTTCTTTTAATAACGCTCCATTTATCCATCTGAAATTCTCCTGTTTATTTTCTCAACAACGCTTCTTGGGGCAATAATCTTTCTAAACCTAAGCAGGTCATACGTATTAAGCGTATCAACATTCTTAACTTCAATTCCTTCTATATTTCTCAAAGAAAGATAGGCATTTTTCATACCGTTTTCCAGAACAACCAAGGCTTTTTCAACGTTCAGTTTTTTTAAGAGTTCATAAGCTTCTTTTGTTTTCGGAACATCGAAGCTCAACTCGTCAACTATTATCAAACCGTTTTCCTGAATTCTTTGAGCCAATGCTTCTATAAACGCCAATCTTTTCTCTTTTTTATTCATTTTTAAGGAGTAATCCTTAGGTTTGGGAGGAAATACAACTCCACCTCCTACAAAAAGCGGAGACCTGATGGAGCCGGCTCTCGCCCTTCCCGTTCCTTTCTGCTTCCACGGCTTTTTACCTCCGCCTGAAACTTCTCCTCTTGTTTTTGCACTTGCGTTTCCCTGCCTCTGGTTCATAAGCAGTGTTCTAACCGTTCTGTTGAACAAAACGCCCTTATTTGCAGAAGCCTTTTCAGGTATAAGAACCTCAATATCCCCTACAATCTCCGAATTTTTATTTACAACATTCAACTTCATAGCTTATTTCCCCTTCTTAATAATGTTGATGTACTCGCCCTTGGAGCCGGGAACAGCTCCTCTTAAAGCGATTATGTTCTTTTCGGCATCTATTTTTACAACCTTGAGATTTTTTACGGTAACCTTAACATTACCGTAGTGACCGGGCATCTTTCTTCCTTTGACAACCCTTCCGGGAAACTCACAGTTACCTATCGAGCCGACTCTTCTGTTGAACATAGAGCCGTGACCGTCAGGTCCTCCTGCAAAATTATGTCTTTTCATAACTCCGGCAAATCCTTTTCCCTTTGTTGTCCCTATAACATCAACAACCTCACCCTCTTCAAAGATGTCGAGTTTTATCTCATCCTTAACGTTATAGTTTCCTACGTCCACCCTGAATTCTTTCAACACTCTCTTTGGCGTAATATCGTTTTTCTTAAACTTGGAAACAACAGGCTTTGTAAGTCTCTTTTCCTTCGTATCGATAAATCCTACCTGTATTGCGTCATAACCGTCCTTTTCCTTTGTCTTAATCTGCGTTATGACACCCGGCTCTGCCTCTAAAATAGTGACCGGAATTGCCTTCCCGTCCTGATAAATTTGAGACATACCCAACTTCTTGGCAATCAAACCTAACATTGCTTATACTCCCATAACTAATTTATTACAAGAAACAGAGGAACTTGCTTAACTAAAGTTCTTGTCTCCATTTATAACAACCTAAAGTTTTACTTCTATATCCACACCTGCCGGTAGGTCGATTTTCATCAATGCATCTACTGTCTGCTGTGATGCATCGACTATATCTATTAACCTTTTATGAGTTCTTATTTCGAACTGTTCCCTCGATTTCTTATTTATGTGAGGAGAACGCAAAACCGTGTATCTCGATATGCAAGTAGGCAAAGGTATCGGACCTTTAACCTTCGCACCGGTTTTGTTAATGGTCTCTACAATATCTTTAACCGAACTATCCAAAAGGTTAGCTTCAAAAGATTTTAACTTCAGTCTAATTTTTTGACCCATCTTTTTCATTCCCCTTACTCTATTATCTCGGTTATTACACCAGCACCAACAGTTCTTCCGCCCTCTCTTATAGCAAATCTTGTCTCTTTTTCAAGTGCTACGGGTGCTATAAGCTCAACTGTCATTTCAACATT
>JALVUQ010000043.1 GCA_027035575.1 Desulfurellales bacterium
AATGTTGAAATGACAGTTGAGCTTATAGCACCCGTAGCACTTGAAAAAGAGACAAGATTTGCTATAAGAGAGGGCGGAAGAACTGTTGGTGCTGGTGTAATAACCGAGATAATAGAGTAAGGGGAATTAGCCGTTATGCGTGAAATGGTTACTTTGGCTTGTACGGAGTGCAAAAGGAAAAATTACACCAGTACGAGGGATAAGAAGAAAAATAAGGATAAACTGGAAGTAAGGAAATATTGTCCGTTTTGTAAAAAACATACTTTACATAAAGAGGTGAAATAGGCCAGTAGCTCCAATTGGTAGAGCGGCGGTCTCCAAAACCGTTTGTTGGGGGTTCGAGTCCTCCCTGGCCTGCCAAAAATTATTATGATTAAAAAATTTTTAGGGTTCTTAGAAGAGGTCAAGTTAGAGTTTAAGAAGGTTGTCTGGACTGGGAAAAAAGAGGTTATGACGGCAACTATGTCTGTTTTGGGATTTACAATTATTGTTGCCGTAATCTTGAGTGTGCTGGATTATTTTCTCTCCATAGGCCTTCAATATTTATTTAGGTAGATATATTTAGGAATAGTAATGAGCGAATTTAAGTGGTATGCAGTTCATACGCAGGTTGGATATGAAGAAAAGGTAAAGTCTATGCTTAAAAGCAACATTGATAATGCCGGATTAAAAGACGATGTGGAAGAGATTTTCGTACCTTTCGAAGAAGTTATAGAAATCAAAAAGAACAACAAAAAAGAGACCGTTAGAAAATGTCTCTATCCGAGCTATGTGTTTATTAAGGCAAGAATGAGTGATAAGCTCTACAATCTTGTTAAAAGGATGTCTTTTGTTTCCGGGTTTGTGGGATATAAAAATCAACCGGTTCCTTTGGACGATAAAGAGGTTGAGGATATATTCAGAAAAATAGAGGATTCAAAAGAGTCACCGAGACTTTCCGTTTCGTTTGAGGTTGGCGAGAACGTCAGGGTTTTGGACGGTCCGTTTGCAAACTTTACGGGAAGCATTGAGGATGTTGATGTCGATAAGGGTAGGTTGAAGATACTTATAAGCATTTTCGGAAGGTCAACACCCGTGGAACTAAACTACAATCAAGTAGAAAAAGTAGAAGAGTAAGGAGTTTTTCAAATGGCTAAAGAGGTTATGGCTCAAATCAAACTTCAAATAGAGGGCGGAAAGGCATCTCCTGCTCCTCCTGTTGGACCGGCTTTGGGACAGCACGGTGTCAACATAATGGACTTCGTTAAGAAGTTTAATGATGCTACAAAGGATAAAAACGATATTATTCCTGTTATAATAACTGTTTACAAGGACAGGTCGTTTAGTTTTATAACAAAAACTCCACCTGCAAGCTCCCTAATTAAGAAAGCGTTGAAATTGGAGAAGGGGTCGAGCGATTCCGCAAGACAAAAGGTGGGCAAGCTCTCGAAAGAGAAGTTGGAAGAGATAGCAAAGATTAAACTTCCCGACCTTAACACTAAGGATATCAGAAACGCAATGAAGATAGTGGCTGGAACGGCAGTCAATATGGGAGTTGAAGTAGAAGAGTTTTAATAAATCATTACCACAGCTCTTTATGGGTGTGTGGGAGCCGGAAAAGGAGTGACTTATGGCGAAAAAGGGTAGGAAGTATTACGAAGCACTGAAAAAGTATGATTATCTCAAGGAGTATTCGTTAGACGAAGCTCTGTCTATACTTAAAGAGATAGCTTACGCCAAGTATGACGAAACGGTTGAGGTTCATATGAGGCTTGGGGTTGACCCGAAACATTCGGACCAGATTGTCAGGGGTTCTGTGTCGTTACCGAACGGAACGGGAAAGAGCGTTCGTGTTTTGGTGTTTGCAAAAGGAGAAAAGGTGAAAGAAGCCGAAGAGGCAGGAGCCGATTATGTCGGAGCCGACGACTTTGCTCAAAAGATATCCAAAGAGGGATGGTTAGAGTTTGATAAAGTTATAGCCACACCGGATATGATGGGCGTTGTCGGAAAATTGGGTAAAATTTTAGGACCGAGAGGCTTGATGCCTAACCCGAAAGTCGGTACCGTTACCTTCGATGTAGCCGATGCCGTTAAAAGGGCAAAAGCCGGAGAGATAGAGTTCAGAGTCGATAAGACAGCCAATATTCATGCCGGTGTCGGTAAAAAGTCGTTTGAAACGGAGAAATTGAAAGAGAATGTGATGGCTTTGTATGATGCGATAATTAAAGCCAAACCGTCGGCAAGCAAGGGAAAGTATATAAAATCGATGTACCTTGCAACGACTCATTCACCGAGCGTTAAAGTTAATGTGCAATCTATATCTGCTTAACATATAAAAATTTGAGAGGTCAAAGACTGTGGGTAGCAGACAGGCTTTAAACTATGCCCGCACGAGACTTTGGTTTTTGACCCGCCTAAAGAAAGGAGGGATGTATTGAGAAGAGAGAGAAAGTTAGAGCTGTCCAAAAAGTTTTCCGAACAACTTAACGATGTCGTTTGCGTCATCGTTACAAGCTATACCGGCTTGACCGTTCAGGAGATGGAAGACATTAGGAATACGGTTAAAGAATCCGGTGCAACGTTTAATGTTATAAAAAACAGCGTTGTGGAGAAAGCTATTGAAGGCAGCAAATGGGAGAGTTTGAAAGAGCATCTGAAAGGCACTAATGCGTTTGCCCTTAGTTTTGACGACCCGGCAGTGTTAGCAAAGATTTTGGTTGCCAAAAAGAAAGAGCACAAAAAGCTTGAGATTAAGTGCGGTTCGTTGAACGGGCAGGTCATAAGCGCCAAACAAATAGAAGCTTTGAGCAAGCTGCCGCCAAAAGAGGTATTATTGGCTCAACTTTTGGCTACTATGAAAGCTCCGGTTTCCGGATTTGTCAACGTTTTGGCAGGAAATATCAGAAAATTGATGTATGTTTTGAAAGCTATTGAAGAAAAAAAAGGAAATGAATAATTAGGGGGTTAGAAGAAATGGCTGAAATTACAAAAGAGGATGTTATCGCATTCATAGAAAATATGACCGTTGTTGATTTGGCTGAGTTTGTTAAGGAGTTGGAAGATAAGTTCGGAGTATCCGCTGCCGCACCTGTTGCTGCTGTGGCTGCCGCACCTGCTGCCGGAGGTGAAGCAGCAGAGGAAAAAGAGCAGACTGAGTTTGACGTAATCCTAAACAAAGCCGGAGACAAGAAGATTCAGGTTATTAAAGTAGTTAGAGAAATTACCGGTTTGGGATTGAAAGAGGCTAAGGCTTTGGTTGATGCAGCACCTAAGGCGGTAAAAGAAAAGGTGAGCAAGGAAGAGGCTGAGGCTGTTAAGGCTAAATTGGACGAAGCCGGCGCAGAAGTAGAAATTAAATAATAACTTTTATATGGTTTATGAGAGTGGGAAAGGGACTTTGGGTGTCTCTTTCCCTTTTTTCGTGATTGTTAAAGAAAAAATAAAGACAAAACGAGGTGAATAATGGCTAAACCTCTAAAATTGGATTACAGGCTGCGCGTTGATTTCTCTAAAACAAAGAAGGTTTTGGATATACCCGATTTGCTAAGGCTTAACATAGATTCCTACGAACAATTTTTAGGTAAAGACAGTGAAATAGAAAAAAATCTGGATAATGCTTTTAAATCCATTTTTCCCATAGATGATGTTCACGGAAGACTTAGATTGGAGCTTCTGGATTGGGAGGTTAAACCACCCAAATGCGACCCGGATGAGTGTAAAATAAAAGGGCTTTCTTATACGGGCAATTTGACTATGGTTGTTAGGTTGACATCCTGGAATATAGACGAGGTTACGGGAGAAAAGCTCGGTGTTAATGAGGTTAAGGAACAGGAAATATACATAGGAGAAATTCCTCTTGTTACGGATTCTGGGAGCTTCATTATAAACGGTGTGGAAAGAAACATAGTAGGTCAGCTCCACCGCTCACCGGGTGTTATTTTCAAGAAAATTTCGGAATTTGCAGGCAAGGGGCAGTTTTACGGACAGATTATACCCGAACGCGGAAGTTGGATAGAGTTTGAAACGGATACAAAAGATATTTTATATACAAGGATTGACAGAAAAAAGAAATTTCCGGCAACCATTTTGCTTCAGGCTTTGGGGTTTGACGAATCTGAAATTTTAAAGATATTCCATTCGAATGTTCATATAAAGGTTCAGGATGCAGAAATATTGGCTAAGGTCGATGAAGATATTTTGGGTTTTAGATTGGATAAGGATTTAAATGTCGGAGAGCTTGCACTGTCCAAAGACAAAAAAATTACAAGAAAAATACTCAAAAGTCTGAAAGAAAACGGTGTGGAATATGTTCCTATACGAGAATCCGATTTAAACGGTAAGTACTCTGCCTCTTTGGTTGAGGTTGAGGATAAAGAAGAGAATGAAATCTTTACTCTGCTTGGTGTTGGCAGTAAACTCGATTCGGAACTTTTGAGTATTGTAAAAAAATACGACATAGAGTTTGACGTTATATATTCCAAATACGATGACTATTTGATGCTCAACACATTGATGAGCGGCAGGGATGTTCTGAAGAAAAAGCGCCTTATGATAGAGGGAAAAATAGAAAATGAGGATTTGGCAAAGATATTCATACACACGCTTTTAAGACCGGGTGAGCATACGTCGATAGAAGATGCCGAGAAGTTTTTTCAAAATCTGTTTTTTACAGAAGAACGATATGATTTGTCTCTTGAGGGCAGAATAAGACTGAATGAAATATTCAATTTGGATATACCGCACGATGTCAGGGTTTTGACTAAGGATGATTTTATCGGCATTATGAATCAGATAATCCTGCTCGAAAATAACCTTGCCGTTCCCGACGATATGGACAGTCTTTCAAACAGAAAGGTTAATCTTGTCGGAGACCAGCTCTACAAAGAGGTCAGAAGCGGCTTGCTGAGAATGCAGAGGCTGATAAAAGATAAGATGATAATGAGGGATTTGGAGAATATAACACCCTATGACATTATAAACACAAAACCGGTTGCTACGGCAATTAAGGAGTTTTTTGCGACAGGACAGCTTTCACAGTTTCTTGATCAGACAAATGTTCTGTCTGAAATATCACACAAAAGAAGGCTTTCAGCCTTGGGCAGCGGCGGTCTGACAAGAGAAAGAGCGGGGTTTGAGGTTAGGGACGTTCACCCTACACATTACGGGAGAATTTGCCCGATTGAAACACCTGAGGGTCCGAATATCGGCTTGATATCGTCTTTGGCTGTTTATGCGAGAATTAATGAGTTCGGTTTCATAGAGACGCCTTATAGAATAGTTGAAAACGGTGTTGTCACTAACAAGATTGTCTATCTTACGGCTTCAAAGGAAAAAGGGCATATGATAGCTCAGGCATCCGCACCGCTTAATGAGGACGGCACATTTAAAAACGACTATGTTTCGGCAAGAAAAGATGGCGAATTTCTGGTTGTTAAAAACGAAGAGATAGACCTTATGGATATTGCCCCGAACCAAATAACGTCTGTTGCTGCCGGCTTGATACCGTTTTTGGAGCATGATGATGCCAACAGGGCTTTGATGGGCTCCAATATGCAAAGACAAGCGGTTCCTTTAATGAGACCCGAGTCTCCGCTTGTCGGAACCGGTATGGAGTATATTGCCGCTGAGTATTCAAGGTATGCCATATCGGCAAAAAGAGCCGGAAAAGTTATCAGAATAGATGATGTAATATATGTATCGTGCGAAACGGAAAACGGATACGAGCTTGACACCTATCCACTCAAGAAGTTTGTAAGGTCGAATCAGGATACCTGCTTTTCGCAAACGCCAACCGTTAATGTAGGAGATTATGTTAAGAAAGGTCAAATTATAGCAGACGGTCCTTCAATGGATAAGGGAGAGCTTGCGCTTGGGAAAAACCTTGTTGTGGCTTTTGTTCCCTGGAGAGGATACAACTACGAAGACGGTGTTACCATTTCAAGGCGTGTAGTTGAAGAAGATATGTTTACATCCATACACATCAAAGAATTCAGTGTGTATGTAAGGGATACTAAATTCGGTCCTGAAGAGATTACCTCGGATGTTCCGAACGCATCGAGCGAAACACTTAAAAATCTTGATAAAAACGGTATAATAAGAGTCGGAGCTTATGTTAAGCCCGGTGATATATTGGTAGGTAAGGTTACACCCAAAGCCGAGACACACTATTCGCCCGAGGAAAAACTCTTAAGGGCTATCTTCGGGGAGAAGGCAACAAACGTTTCCGATTCTTCTTTGAGAGTTCCGCCGGACACAAACGGCATAGTACTTGACGTTCAAATTTTAAGAAGAAGAGGGGTTGCTAAAAATCCGAGAGAAAAAGAGATACTTGAAAGCGAAAAGCTTAAACTCGATAGAGAGTTAAACAATAAATTAACCCTTTTGAAGAAGCTTAAATCAGACCATATAAAAAACAGCGTTGTAGGGGTTAAGCTTGCAAAAGATGTCAAGGTAGGCAAAAAGAAACTGAAAAAAGGGCATAAAATAACCCTTGAGGATATAGAGGGCTTAAAAGAGAAAGAGCTTATGAAGCTTTTGCCGAAAGATTTTAATACGGATGAGTTTGATAAGCACTACAGGGATATTGAGAAGTCGCTAAGGGAATTTCACGATGATAAGATAAAGAGTCTTGAAAGAGACAATGAACTCCCCCCCGGAGTTATGTCTGCCGTTAATGTTTATATAGCAACAAAAAGAAAGCTCTCCGTCGGTGATAAAATGAGCGGAAGGCACGGAAATAAGGGTGTTGTGTCAAAGATTTTACCGGCTCAGGACTTACCTTTCTTGGAAGACGGAACACCTGTTGATATAGTTCTAAACCCGTTGGGAGTTCCATCGAGAATGAATATAGGTCAAATAATGGAGACCCATCTCGGATGGCTTTCCAAGGGTTTGGGCAGAAAAATAGATTTGATGTTGAAAGAGGGAAAGAAAGACGCTCTAAGAGCCTTCTTGAAGGATGTGTTTGATTCAAAAGAGGGGGCTGCTTTGGTTGATTCTTTAAGCGACGAAGAGCTTGACAGGTATGCGAAGGAGTGGGTCAACGGCGTTCATTTCGCAAACCCTGTATTTGAGGGTGCGAAAGAGAACGATATGGAGTACCTTAAAAAAATATCAGGTATAAAGATGTTGAAAAGTAGCCTGTATGACGGCATTACGGGAGAAAAATTTTTAGAGCCCGTTACCGTCGGCGTTATGTATGTGTTGAAGCTGCACCACCTTGTTGACGATAAGGTACACGCAAGAAGCGTAGGACCTTATTCTCTTGTTACTCAGCAGCCTCTCGGTGGAAAAGCCCAGTTCGGCGGGCAGAGGTTCGGAGAGATGGAGGTCTGGTCTTTGGAGGGTTATGGTGCAAGCTACGCACTTCAAGAGATGCTTACAATAAAATCCGACGATGTGGGTGGTAGAAATAAAGCCTACGAGTCGATAGTGAAAGGAAAACACATCCCCTTGGGAGGAGTTCCCGAGTCGTTTAACGTGCTTGTTAAAGAGATGCAGGCTTTGTGTTTGAATGTTGAACTTCTGAAGGATATAAGAAGGAAATAGGGGGAGCACTATATATGTTTACCGTATTAAAAAGTAAGCCGAAATCCTCTAAGGATTTTGATGCTATAAGGGTCAAATTGGCATCTCCTGAGAAGATTAGACAGTGGAGTTACGGAGAGGTTAAGAAAGCCGAAACAATAAATTACAGAACATTCAAACCGGAAAGAGACGGTCTTTTTTGTGCCAAAATTTTCGGACCAATCAAGGATTATGAATGTTTGTGCGGGAAGTATAAGAGGATTAAATATAAAGGAATAGTGTGTGAGAAGTGCGGCGTTGAGGTAACCGAGTCTAAGGTAAGAAGAGAAAGAATGGGGCATATAGAGCTTGCAACGCCTGTCAGCCATATATGGTATTTGCGCTCCGTTCCGAGCGTTATGGCATCTTTGTTGGATATGAAGCTAAAGGATTTGGAGAGGGTTATCTACTACGAGGCTTAT
Organism: Desulfurellales bacterium; assembly: GCA_027035575.1. Taxonomy (GTDB): domain Bacteria; phylum Campylobacterota_A; class Desulfurellia; order Desulfurellales; family Hippeaceae; genus S144-51. Next base: position 7,968 of record JALVUQ010000043.1, read on the forward strand.
CTGGTTATTGAAAGCGAAGTAGAAGAACTGCCCGTTAAAAAAATCCTTAACGAGGGTGCTTACAGAAGTGCCGTTGAGCAGTACGGGATACGCTTTATTGCCGAGATGGGAGCATCCGCCATACAAAAACTTCTAAAAAAGCTGAATCTCGACAACTTGATAATAGAACTGAGGGATGAGCTTGAGGCGACCAAATCCGAAGCAAAAAAGAAAAAAATCTCAAAGAGAATAAGATTGGCGGAACAGTTCAAAAGAAGTGGCAACAAGCCCGAATGGATGATACTTGAAGTTTTGCCGGTTTTACCGCCGGATTTGAGACCTCTTGTGTCTCTTGAGGGTGGCAGATTCGCATCAAGCGATTTAAACGATTTGTATAGAAGGGTTATAAACAGAAACAACAGACTTAAAAGGCTTATAGAGCTCGGAGCGCCCTCTATCATTGTCAGAAATGAGAAGAGAATGCTTCAGGAGGCTGTTGATGCCTTGATAGATAACGGAAGAAGAAAACAGGTAGTAAGGGCATCGAACAACAGACCTTTGAAATCATTAAGTGAATCCATAAAGGGTAAAGAAGGAAGATTCAGAAGAAATTTGCTTGGTAAAAGGGTTGACTATTCGGGACGTTCGGTCATAGTTGCAGGTCCCGAGCTGAGAATGGACCAGTGCGGCTTGCCCAAGATTATGGCTTTGGAGCTGTTTAAACCTTTTGTCTATAATAAGTTGATAGAAGACGGCTACGCCGCTACGGTTAAATCTGCAAAAAAAATGGTAGAAAGAAAAGAGCCTGAAATTTGGAACATACTTGAAGATATAGTCAGAGAGCATCCCGTATTGTTAAACAGAGCTCCGACACTGCACAGGTTGTCAATCCAGGCTTTTCATCCGGTTTTAACAGATGAGAAGGCGATTAGGCTGCATCCTTTGGTTTGTGCAGCGTTCAATGCCGACTTTGACGGAGACCAGATGGCTGTTCACGTTCCTTTGAGTATTGAGGCGAGATTGGAGTCCGAGGTCATAATGTTGTCAACCGAAAATGTAATATCTCCGGCTCACGGCAGCCCTATTGCTATGCCGAGTCAGGATATGGTTTTGGGTATTTACTATATGACCAAACCCAAAGACAATCAAAACGGCGAAGGAATGATATTCTCATCTGCCGAGGAGGCAAGAATTGCATATGAAAACAGAGTGTGTTCGCTAAACGCCAAGATTAAGGTGAGAATGGACGATAAAATAACGGATACGACCTTGGGCAGGGTGATGTTTTATGATATAGTGCCCGAAGGCATCAGGTTTAAAGAGGTAAACAAAACATTTACAAAGAAAGAGCTGAGTAAATTTATACTTTATCTTTATAAAAACTACGATTTGCCAACGATTGTCAGATTTTTGGATGATATTAAGAATTTGGGTTTTGAGATGGCAAACAGAGCCGGCGTTTCCATATCCATAGAGGATATGACGGTTCCAAAAGAAAAACGCGAGATTATCGCCAAAGCAGAAGAGGATATAAGAAAGATTCAAGACCAGTACAGACAGGGATTGTTGACCGATTCCGAAAGGTACAATAAGTCGGTTGATATCTGGAGTGTTACGACAGACAGAATATCCGATGCTATGATGAAACAGCTCGGAGGAGAATACGGAGAGAGCTTTAACTCCATTTACATTATGGCTGATTCAGGAGCAAGAGGTTCCACGCAGCAGATGAGACAGCTTGCCGGAATGAGAGGTCTTATGACAAAACCTTCCGGTGATATTATAGAAACGCCGATTAAGTCTAATTTTAAGGAAGGTTTGACCGTTTTGGAGTATTTTACATCTACCCACGGCGCAAGAAAAGGCTTGGCGGATACGGCTTTGAAAACGGCAAATGCCGGGTATTTAACAAGAAAACTTATAGACGTTTCTCAGGACGTTACGATAACTATGGACGATTGCGGAACAACCGAAGGAATAAACGTAACGGCTATTATGGTAAACGGTGAAGAGATAGAGTCTTTGGCTGATAGGATTTTAGGAAGAGTGGCGGCTGAGGATGTCATAAATCCGTTCACCAAAGAGGTTATAGTCAAAGAGGGCGAAGAGATTGATGAAAAGAAAGTTGAAGAGATAACCGAAGCCGGAATAAGGCAGGTTAAGATATACTCGGTTTTGACCTGTAAAGCGGAACACGGAGTTTGCGCCAAGTGTTACGGAAGAAACTTAGGAAGAGGCGGAAGGGTAGAGTGCGGAGAAGCTGTCGGTATTGTTGCGGCACAATCGATAGGAGAACCCGGCACGCAGCTTACCTTGCGTACATTCCACGTGGGTGGTACGGCATCAAGAACCAGCGAGAGGATGTCCGCCGAGACAAAAAGAGCAGGTATTGTAAAATACTTTAACCTCAATACGGCGTTTAATTCCAATAACGACAGGGTGGTAATTTCAAGAAGAGATGCCGCTTTGTTGGTAACCGAGCCGCAAATAGTTTCCAAAGAGGGCGGAACGGTTACTATAGAAGAAGACTCAAAGAACTATTACATAAAGATTGGAGAAAACGAAACCTATACAAAGAAGAAGGTTGAGTTTATTTCTCAAGACGGATTTATTTCGGGCACCTCAAGTATGGTTGGAAAGTATATCCTGTCTGTAAAAAACGGCGATAAGATTGAAAAATACGGTCTTGTTGCAGAAAGGGTGCTTGAGGTGTTTGACGTGCCTAAAAAGATACCTTATGCATCCAAAATTTATCTAAAAGACAGAGAAACCATTAAAAGGTTCGTTAAATCCGAAGAGACGGGCACTATTAAACTTATTGCTCTTTTAGGTGACGAGTTTGTGGATATGGATTATCCGAAAGACGGTATTGTGGACAGACACGGCACCCACATTGTTATAGAAGGTAAAAACGGAGAAACAAAGGTTAGATACTATGTTCCCAAAGGCAGCCAATTATATGTTAAACCCGGACAATCCGTCAAATCGGGAGACGTTTTGGCAGGCTTTGACAACGAGTTGAAAAAGAGGGTGTTTGAAGACGACCCGACAACATATATGACAACCACGGTTGTTGCGGAGTGGGATGCATATACGGATTATATATTGGCGGGAATAGACGGTTATGTAAAATACAGAGATTTAATTCCGAATGTTACATTGAAAGAGGAGGTAGATAAAATAACCTCTATGAAGAGCTTTGTTGTCATAGAAAGTAAAAATATATCCCTGAAACCGAGAATCGAGATAGTTGATGAGAACGGCAAAATAAAGAAGTTTGAAGACATAAATGAAGATGCGCTTTACTATCTGCCGCCCGGAGTTATCTTGCAAAAGGAGGATAAACAGGAGGTTAAAGCGGGAGATGCCATAGGAAAGATACCTAAAGAACTCGATAAAACAACCGATATCACAGGCGGTTTGCCGAGAGTAAGCGAACTGTTTGAGGCTAAGAAGCCTAAAAATATGGCTGTAATAAGCGAAATTTCCGGTATAGTTTCCTACGGTAAGGAATCGAAAGGTAAAAAGAAAATCGTCATATCTTCCATTGTAGGAAGGGCTAATGTGAAAAAGGAGTATCTCATACCGAGGAACAAAAGGGTTTTGGTATATCCCGGCGACAGGGTAGAGATGGGCGAGCCGTTGACAGACGGACCTATAAATCCTCACGATATTTTGTCCATACTCGGAGAGAAAGAGCTTCAAAAAACACTTGTCAGCGAGATACAGCAGGTTTACAAACTACAGGGTGTTAATATAAACGATAAGCACATAGAGATAATAGTCAGACAGATGCTTTCCAAGGTTGTTATTGAAGATCCCGGAGACAGTGATTTTATAGAGGGAGAGGTTGTCAATAGATTTATATTCAGCAAAAAGAACGAATACCTTGTTAAAAGAGGTAAAAAACCCGCTATAGGAAGGGTTATTTTACTGGGCATCACAAAGGCGTCTTTGAATACGGATAGTTTTATATCGGCAGCATCCTTCCAGGAGACAACCAGGGTACTGACGGAGGCATCCATAAGCGGACAGATAGATTTGTTGAGGGGTCTGAAGGAGAATGTTATCGTCGGCAGAATAATACCGGTAGGAACCGGTCAAAAAAGATTCGACGATATAACAATAGTGCCAAATTCGCTTGACAAATAAAGCGTTTATTGTTAGTTTAAGCAAGTTTAATTTTGAAGGAGGTTACTGGTGCCAACAATTAATCAGGTCGTTAGAAAAGGTAGAAAGAAAATAGAAATAAGAAAAAAGACCTTAGCCTTGCAAGGATGCCCTCAAAGAAGAGGCGTTTGCACAAGGGTTTATACAACAACGCCTAAGAAACCTAACTCGGCTTTGAGAAAAGTTGCAAGGGTAAAACTTACAAGCGGATACGAGGTTACCGCATACATTCCGGGTGAAGGACACAATCTTCAGGAGCACTCCATCGTGCTTGTCAGAGGCGGAAGGGTTAAGGACTTGCCGGGTGTCAGGTATCATATAATCAGGGGAGCTTTGGATGCCAGCGGTGTTGACGACAGAAGAAGAGGAAGATCCAAGTACGGAACAAAGAGACCTAAACAGTAAGGAGAGGTAAATGAGAAGGAGAAGAGCCGAAAAACGCGATATACCCAAAGACCTTGTTTATGGCAGTGTTTTGGTGAGCAAAATTATCAACAAGGTGATGTGGGACGGTAAAAAATCAACGGCAAACAGCATATTTTACAAAGCTATGGACATAGTCAAAGAAAAAACAGGACAGGAGCCTATGGAGGTTTTGACACAGGCTATAGAAAACATAACTCCTAAAATAGAGGTTAGACCGAGACGTGTCGGAGGAGCTACCTATCAGGTGCCTGTTGAAGTTAGAGCCGAAAGGCAGAGAAGCCTATCCATAAGGTGGCTTGTTAACTATGCAAGACTCAGAAGTGAAAGGACAATGGCTGAAAGGTTAGCAGGCGAGATTATCGATGCAGCAAACAACAGGGGCGGTTCCGTTAAAAAGAAAGAAGATACACACAAGATGGCAGAAGCTAACAGAGCGTTTGCGCACTATAGGTGGTAAGGAGTTAGGTGTGGCAGGAAGATATCCGCTTAATAAAGTTAGAAATATAGGCATAATAGCACACATAGATGCAGGAAAGACGACCACGACAGAGAGAATTCTTTACTATACGGGAGTGTCGCATAAAATAGGTGAAGTGCACGAGGGAACGGCAACGATGGATTGGATGGAACAGGAAAAGGAAAGAGGCATAACGATCACTTCGGCTTCAACAACCTGTTTCTGGAAGGAGCATATGATAAATATCATAGATACACCCGGGCATGTTGACTTCACTATGGAGGTTGAACGCTCATTAAGGGTTCTTGACGGAGCTGTCGGCGTGTTTTGTGCTGTCGGTGGGGTTGAACCGCAGAGCGAAACGGTTTGGAGGCAGGCTGACAAATACAAGGTTCCGAGGATTGCTTTTATAAATAAGATGGATAGAATAGGAGCCGATTTTTACAGTGTTGTTGAAGAGATAAAAGAAAAACTCAATGGTGTGCCTTTGGTGCTTACTTTGCCCATAGGGGCGGAGAGTGAATTTGAGGGCATAATAGACCTTATTAAAATGAAAGCTGTTGTTTGGGATTCGGATGTTTTGGGAGCTAAGTTCTCAGAAAAAGAGATACCCGAAAATT
>JALVUQ010000044.1 GCA_027035575.1 Desulfurellales bacterium
TTTAAGAAAGGCAATGAACATCTTATAGAAGAGTTCCAAAAACAGACAGACAGACATTGGGAGTGGCTGCTCAAAAGAGAAGAATCCGGCGTATCCTATTAAATCTCAAAAAAATTTATTTGCCCGAACATCCTTTTATTTTCGGATGTTCGGGTTTTTTGTTTATATCCTGTTTTTAACCATTCTGCCTTCTTGACAGACTCCGTTATTTGGTTATAGTTTGACTATGTATTTCTTCTGGAAGTTTGTTTTTTGGTTGGGTTTGTGGCTCTCCATACTAGTGGCGGATTTCATATTCCCCGACATTGTTTTTAATAAGACTTTCAAAGTAGTTTCTTTTTGTTTGGGAATTTTGTTTGTTATATACGGTCTTATATTGAATGCAGTTGCAGGTAAAACACTTAAAAAATTTGCCCATTTCGATATAAAAAAAGGAATTCAAAAGCCTGATAAGATGCTCGATTTTGGTATTTTTTCTTGTATGCGCCACCCTGCAATGTTCGGAAGTATATTTTTTTCCGTTGGTCTTGCCCTGTTAGGGGGTAAGCTTGCAACGATTCTATGGTCGGGGTGGGTTAGTTTTATAGCACTCTATTTCATAACTGCCGTAGAAGAAAGAGAAACTTTGGAGCAGTTCGGGAGCGAATATTGTGAGTTTTTAAAAAACAGAAAACCCTTCAGCTTCTCTCTTTCTTGTCTTTTAAACGGCATCAGGTTTTTAAAAAGCGAACTGCCAAAAGACGGCAAAACAAGTAAGGATTAGCTTAAAGGGTTAAAAAACAAACAACTAACCAAACCGTCACTCTTTGGAATTATTTTCCTCTATTCCTTCAAGCGTATAGCTTTTTATATATTTCTCTATTTTTTTAAGCTCTTCTGCCTCTTTTTTTCTTTCGGAGTCTATGACATCCTCTTTGCCTTCCCTTAACGCTGTAATCTCTTTTTCCATCTCTTCTATTCTATGGAGCAGATATCGAACAACCTTGCCCTCAATGTCGGGAATCTTGGTGTGTTCCAAATCCACGCCTTCTTTTGTTTTTTCCTTTTTTACAACCTTTGCAGGAATTCCGACAACAGTTGAATTTTCGGGCACCTCTCTGACAACAACACTGCCGGAGCCTATTTTGGAATTTTTACCTATTGTAAATGCGCCGAGAACCTTTGCCCCTGAGCCCACTACGACATTGTCTTCAACGGTAGGATGTCTTTTAACCTTCTTGAGGCTGGTTCCGCCCAAAGTAACGCCCTGATAAATCGAAACGTTGTTTCCAATTTCTGTCGTTTCTCCTATTACAACACCCATACCATGGTCTATAAAAAAACCTTTGCCTATTTTTGCTCCGGGGTGTATTTCTATACCCGTTAAAAATCGTGCTATGTGAGATAGAAAACGTCCTGCAAATTTCAGGTTCTTTTCCCATAAAAAGTGTGAGACCCTGTGAAACCAAATAGCGTGTAAACCGGGATAGCAAAAAATAACCTCAGGAACGCTTCTTGCTGCCGGGTCTCGTTCAAAAACCACGTCTATATCGTTCTTAATAATTTTGGCAAGACCGCTTTTTTTGGCAATCAGATATCCGGCAGAGGCTCCCAAAGCAATCAATGTAACTTTAGTCTCTTTGTGCATTTTTCCACTCCTTTATCAATTTGTTTTGTAACTCTATCATCTCATTATATTTTTCCATAGTTTCGTGAGTATATCCGGTAAGGTGCAAGAAACCGTGAGCTATTAAAAAAAGCGCATAGTCAAGAATATCTTTATTTTCTTGTTTAGCCTCTTTTTCCATAGTTTCAATCGAAATGATTATGTCGCCCAGAATATCACCGTCATAACCGTAGAAGCTCAGTATATCGGTTGCCTCATCCTTATTTTTAAATTCTCTGTTAAGATTTTTTATCCTCTCATCATCTGAAAACAGTATGTTGAGTTCCAACTCCTTATCTATAGACATCCTCTCAAACAAAAATTCGACAAAGTTTAATATATGTGTCTCTTTTATATAGTCTCTTTTTATATCCTCAATTATTGTTGTTTTCATTTTTTAGCGTTTCCGGGTATTCTATTCTGTGGTGGAAAATACCTACAAGGACGTTTACGAAACTGTCGGTTATTAAATTCAAATCCCTCAATGTAAGCTCGCACTCGTCCAGCTGTCCGTCAAGGAATATCCTGTTTGTTATCTCCCTTACAAAATCTTCAAGATGGGATACGGTCGGATTGGAAAGGGTTTTTGAGGCAGCTTCAACTTCATCTGCTATCATAACTATTCCGGCTTCTTTGGTCTGCGGTTTCGGTCCCGGGTATCTGTAGTCCTCCTCCTTGGGCTCCAAACCGTTTTCTTTTGCCTTGTTGAAAAAGTATTGTATTAAACTCGTCCCGTGGTGTTGGGCGATTATGTCCATAATGTATGCTCCGAGCCTGTGTTTTTTTGCTATTTCCAAACCGTATTTTATGTGATTTTTGATTATTAGAGCACTGATTGAAGGTTTTAGCTTGTCGTGCGGATTTATTCCGTTTGTTTGATTTTCAACAAAATACATAGGATTTTTAATTTTACCTATATCGTGGTAGTATGAGCCGACTTTTGCTATGAGAGAGTTTGCTTTAACTTGAGATGCCGCGGCTTCTGCTAAAGACGATACAACTATGCTGTGGTGGTATGTACCCGGTGCTTTGATAGCCAACTCCTTTAAAAGCGGGTTGTTTAAATTTCCCAATTCAAGCAGTTTTATGTCGGTGGTGATGTTGAAAACATACTCAAATATCGGCAAAAGCCCGCTGACCATTATAAATGTTAAAATACCGCCCATAATCCCGAAAGACAAATCGAACAGCAAGGACTTGTTTATTTCGTTTCCGTTAAACATATAAAAGACAAAAATCAGTACAATATTGCTCAAAGACATATATAAGCCGGATTTGATTATATCGGCTCTGGTTTTCTCTTTTAACAGGGCTATAATGCTAATCAGGCTGCCGACAAAAATATAGATTGTCAGGTAGGATGTTATGGAGGAATTCACGGTTAGCCAAGCCGAAACAGACATTAAGATGGATATTACAAATGCCATTTCAAAATCTATCAAAACAGCTGCCATTACAGAAGCAAATGCAAAAGGAACGCCTAACAAAACAGCGGTTTTTGGAAAATCGGGCGATGAAAATACAATGAGGTTTGATATGTAAGAAAATAGTTTAAACATCAATATTTGCAGCAAAATAAGAAATGACGAAATCAGTATAACGGTGTTTTCCCTTAACCTCCTGACCCTTTTGGGTTTGGCTATCTTGTATGCTCTGAATAAAAGCAACGAGACTATTATAAAAATCAAGAATTTGGCGGCAAACTTGAAATAGACGTTTTCTTTCTGCTTTATGGATTTTAGGGCGTTTAATTTCAGATAGTCTGTGGGGGTTATTATATCGCCACTTCTAACTATTATCTCACCTCTTGATATTTTGAAGAATACGTGGCTAATCTTTTTTGCCTCTTCTTTTTTTCTCTTGTTTGTTTCAAGGCTGTTAAATGTCACGTTGGGGAATATCAAATTCGATATGAAATCCCAGACCGTATTTCTCAAAATAGGGTCATTTGTGGAGTTTTTAAGCTTGTTGTAGGCTATTATTTTTGCTTTGGAAATGTCTATGACGTCACCTCTGCCGAGTGTAATCTCGTTTTTTGGGTGTCTTATATCGCGTATAATTATTTTCGGGCTTGAGAATTGATAAAGCTGCTTTGTGGACGAAACTATATAGTATCCCTCAAGACTGCTCAAAGCGGTGTTGGACAGATTTAAAATCGTGTCGGGTTTGTATCTTATGATACGATTAAACAGGGAGTTGCTCGGTTTGATTTTTAAAATTTTAAAAAATTTATCTTTTGATTTGTCTGGTTTGGATAAATCTATAACAGAAAGGGCTTTTTTTATCCTATCTATAGTATTTTCTATCTGCATAGAATCATAGTCAAAAACAGGAGGCAGTTTGCTTAAAGCCTCTTCAATCTTGTTTTTTGTTGCCTCTTTGTCTTCAACAAGCATAGAGACGCTTGAGCGTATGGTTTTCGGCGCAACGTCACCGACCTTCAAATTATAAAATGTTTGAGATGATTTTGGAAAAATCAGAAGAGCGACGGATATAAAAAAAAGGGCGCTTATTATAAACCTGTTGTCAAAAAAATTGATTATTTTGCCTATAATATCAGATATGCCCTTTCTTATACTCTTCATTACTCCCACTCTATTGTAGCCGGCGGCTTTGAGGATATATCATAAACAACTCTGTTTACTCCGTCAACCTCGTTGATAATCCTGTTTGAGATATTGTTCATAACCTCATAGGGCAGCTTGTACCAATCAGCAGTCATTCCGTCAACGCTTTCTATGACCCTGACTGCAACGACGTTGCTGTATGTTCTTTTGTCTCCCATAACGCCGACAGTGCTTATAGGCAGCAAGACGGCAAAAGCCTGCCAAGTTTTATCGTAAAATCCGTTTTTTTCTATCTCTTGTGTGACAATTTCATCCGCTTTTCTTAAAACATCCAGCTTGTCTTTTGTTACATCTCCTATAACCCTGATAGCCAAACCGGGACCTGGAAACGGATGCCTTCTTATGAAGCTTTCGTCAAGCCCCAATTTTTTCCCCAAAACCCTTACTTCGTCTTTAAAAAGCTCCCTCAACGGCTCAATGAGCTTAAATTTTAAATCCTTAGGAAGCCCTCCTACGTTGTGGTGGCTTTTTATAACGGCTGAGGGACCTTTGACGGATACACTTTCTATGACATCGGGATATAACGTTCCCTGAGCAAGAAATTCTACCTCTTCATACTCTTTTGCTATTTTACCGAAAACATCTATAAAGGTATGCCCTATTATTTTCCTCTTTTTCTCAGGGTCAATAACTCCTTTTAACCTTTCCAAAAATAGTTCCGATGCATCCTCATACCTGACATTTACACCGAGTTTTTTAAACGACTCAACAACATAGTCGGCTTCATTTTGTCTCAAAAGCCCGTTGTTTACAAATACACCTATCAAATTATCGCCAATGGCTTTGTGGAGTAAAACGGCGACAACACTCGAATCAACACCGCCTGAAATAGCGCATAAAACCTTTTTACTGCCTGTTTTGTGTTTTATTTCGTTTATGGATTGTTTCATAAAGTTATCCATACTCCACTCTCTTTTTGCACTGCAGATATTCAAAAAGTTGTTGAGAATATCTCTGCCTTTTTGTGTATGAACAACCTCGGGATGGAACTGTAAAGCCCAAATCTTCTTTTTTTGGTTTCTTATGATTGCAAAGGGAGAATTATCCGTATGCGCAATCCTTTCAAAGCCATCAGGCAGTTTGTTGATTCTATCACCGTGGCTCATCCATACGTAACTTTCATCTACATTCTCGCCTGCCAAATCGTCTTTTTTATCTATATGTATTTTTGCTCTGCCGTACTCTTTTTTCTTTGCAGGTTCTATATCTCCGCCGAATCTATGCGATATTATTTGCATACCGTAACAAATGCCCAAAACAGGTACACCCATATCAAATACGTAGTCTTTGGGAATCGGAGCATCGCTATCGTATATGCTTGAGGGTGAACCAGAAAGAATAATGCCTCTAACGTCTTTTTTGTCTATATTGGCGTTATACGGCACAATCTCGGCATATACGTTTAGCTCTCTTATTCTTCTTGCTATAAGCTGCGTGTATTGCGAACCGAAATCAAGAATGACTATCTTATCCATTATTTTCACCGCCCACTATACAGTCGGCTACGGCAACATCCGGAGAGCCGAAAGATGATGAAAAATAGATCTCATCGGAGACATCAACCACCCGTTTCATCATTTCAAAGAAGTTATCGGCTAACGTTGCAGCCTTAAAATATGATACGAGCTCTCCGTTATGCACAAAAAATCCGTTAATTCCGAAAGAGAAGTCTCCGCTTATGCTGTTTGCCATATGAAGTCCCATAATCTCGGTTATGAAAAGTCCGTCTATTTTGTTCATAAGTTTTTTTCTCGGCATATTTTTATCGGGTATTATATGAAAATTGAAAGCCCCAACTTTAGGCAGACTCATCCAGGAGGCTCTTTTGGCGTTAGACGTATTTGATATTTTTAGCTTATTGGATGTGTATGTATTACTGAGAAAGCTTTTTAAAATGCCGTTTTCTACAACGATAACGTCTTTTCTCAAACTGCCCTCATCGTCTGCTTTCATACTGTTCGGTCGATGTTTAAGATTTGCCGAATCCTTTATTGTTATCTTATCTGAAAAAACTTTTTCATCTATTCTGTTCTCAAAAGCCGTCGTGTGGTTTATCACAGAATATGCGTCAAAAACCGGAAAGAAGTGAGCGAGCAGCTGCACGAACACGCTGTTTTCAAAAATAATGCTGTATTTTTTTGTCGAGACGGCTTTGGGATAAAGCTTATCAACAGCCAAAGACGCTCCCTTTTTTGCAACGTAATCAAAATCTATGCTGTCAAGTGTATCCGCATCCAAGCTGTACCAACCCGCGTCTGCAATTTTATCCTTTGCCAAAACGCTGACAGATGCCGATATATGTGTTTTGGCATCCTTAACGTATAACCCGTTGCTGTTAGCTATCTCAATCTGTTTTTCAAAAACAGAAACCGCCGAACCCTTAACATCGACAATGCGCTTGTCAAATCCCTTAGCAATTGAATCCATCGAATAAACAATCTCTTTGATTCTCTCTTCGTCAAAATCAACATTTTTTTCATTAATTAGGGTGTGTGCACTGTCGTTTATCATTTCGGCATCAACGGTTTTTGAAAATTTAATCGAGCGCGATATATCGTCTATGATTCTGTCAAAGTTGTTGTCGTTATCGAGACTCGTATAGACAAAAGCCATTTTGGAATCTTTAATCAATCTTATGCCGCAGCCTGTGTCTATGTTTAATCCTTTTGAAAAATCTTTGGAATTTCGTAGTTCAAACTCCTCGGCTTTTGTTTTTTCCACATATACCTCAACCTTATCGAATTTATCCGAAATTCTTTCTAAAATATCACCGGCTAACACCAATAACCTCCCACGGTTTGGGCAAAAACAGCTTTTTGTATAAATCCAAAGCAAATCTGTCCGTCATGCCCGAAATATAATCCGCGACAACTGTTTCGCTGTCTTTTGAAAACTTTTTTTTTATTTTATCCAAATTCTCCGTAAAGTAGTCAAATAAATCGTTTAAAACCTTTCTGGCTTTTCTTACTTCCGCCGAAACCTTCTCACAGTAATAGACGTTATCAAACAGGAATGTTCTCAAATCGTTCAAAGCTTCCAGCGTTTCACTGTTCATAGTTATAAATTTATAGTTGGCTTCCATCGTTTCTTTAACAACACTTTTAACCATTGTCGCAATCCTTTGAGAGTGACTTTGCCCCAACTCATCCGAGATGTCTTTGGGTATATCGCTGTTTTTAATTATCCCGGCTCTTACGGCATCGTCAATATCGTGATTAACATAAGCTATTATATCTGCAACGCGTACGATTTGACCCTCAAGTGTGGATGCTACAAACGCTCTGTTTTTAGGAATTATGTCCCCTTTGCCCTTTGAATGTTTAACTATTCCGTCTCTGACTTGGTCTGTCAAATTCAAGCCTTCTCCGTCTTTTTCTATTACATCAACGACCCTTAAACTTTGAACCCAATGTCTAAACCCTTTTTTTACTCTTTCGTTTAACACTAACTCTCCTGCGTGACCAAACGGTGTGTGCCCCAAATCGTGACTTAAAGCTATGGCTTCTGTCAATGTTTCGTTTAGTCTCAATGCAGCGGCTATTGTTCTTGCGATTTGAGAAACCTCAAGTGTATGGGTCATTCTTGTTCTGTAGTGATCGCCTGAGGGTGAGAAAAATACCTGCGTCTTATGTTTGAGCCTTCTGAACGATTTGCAGTGTATAATCCTATCCCTATCCCTCATAAATGCCGTTCTTATGTCATCCGGCTCTTCATTTTTCTGCCTTGTGGCATTTTCGGACAAAAAGGCATACTCACAAAGAACGGACTTTTCTATATTCTCCAACCGTTTTCTTATCAACATAAATCAAGTTCTTTTAGAAATCTGTACCAGAAGAATTTGCCAACCTCATCGGCTAACAATATCTCGGCTTCTTTGTCCACGTAGAGCTTCGATTCAGACATCAAATGAAGTATCAAAGCGTCGGGAATGGACAGGTGAAAAGATTTAATATCGTTTGTGCTGTAATCCTTTATATTAACCTTTGCTTTGTTGTTGTATCCGTCATTTATAACAACGGAATCAACATAAAACCCTATCTCCTCAAATAAATTTATCACAAATTCATAAATGCTGTTTTGCGGAACATAGGCATCGGTTAAAAGCAGGGCTACGATACGAGCCTTTTTGTATGTCAAAGGGAAACGGTATGAATTGCCGTATTCGTCTTCGCAGTACACAAAGCACCTATCGTCGTTATCAATATCCACCTCTTTTATATGCAGCTTTAACATACAACTTCACCCACCAAAGAATGTTTTAAGGCTTTTGTAATTTTAATATTCACAACATCGCCTGCTCTTATATTATCCTTAAAATCGAAATTGACAACCGTATTTTGCCTGTTTCTTCCAAAAAGCATATCACCCTTCTTTGCCTTTCCCTCAACCAGCACTTCAAAGGTTCTGCCTATACACAACCTGTTTTTCTTTTGAGTAATTTCAGCCTGAAGGTCTTGGAGCTTGTTTAACCGCTTTAATTTAACCGCTTCTTCAACCTGAGGTTCAATGTCTTTTGCCTTCGTTAAAGGTCTTTTGGAGTATTTAAAAGAGAAAGAGGTGTCGTATTCCACATCTCTGACAAGCTGCATTGTTTTTTCAAAATCGTCTTCTGTTTCTGTTGGAAATCCGACTATTATATCTGTCGTAATCGAGCCGTCCTTGACTATCTCTTTGTATTGATAAACCTTTTCAAGATATTCCTCTTTTGTATATCCCCTTTTCATAAGTTTTAAAATTCTGTTTGATGCAGATTGCAGGGGCAGGTGAATATGTTCGCAAACCTTATCCAAATCCCTCATTGCGTTTATCAATTTCAAAGAAAAATCTTTTGGATGTGATGTTGTGAAACGTATTCTTCTAAGCCCGTCTATTTTGTTAATCTCATACAGCAAATCAACAAAATCATATCCCAACTTATGACCGTATGAATTAACGTTTTGCCCAAGCAGCATAACCTCTTTTGTGCCGTTATCCACAAGTCTTTTTATCTCTTCAATGACAGACTCTTTTGTTCTTGAAATTTCCCTGCCTCTTGTGAAGGGGACTATGCAGTATGTACAGAAGTGATTGCATCCGTACATTATATCGACAAATGCGCTTATACCTTTTTTGTGCGGAAATATGTATTCCGGATTATCCATTTTTTCTTTGATAAACACACCTTTTTTGTTGATGTTGCTTGCTATGTCGTAAAAGCTGTCTATGGCTGCGGTTCCCACAACAAAGTCCGAAACGCTTTTGAGTTTCTTGTGGTTAAACTGCGCCACACACCCCATAGAAACTATTTTTGCCTTTTTGTTAATCGTCCTTATTCTTCCTATCTCGGAATATATTTTACTTTCCGCCTTTTCCCTGACCGCACAGGAGTTTATTACTATAATATCAGCGCTCTCAATTGAGCTTTCTTTAAAACCGGCTTCTTCCAAAATGCAGTGCACCTTTTCGGAATCCCGCTCGTTCATCTGACATCCGTATGTTTTTATGTAGAATTTCAGTGAATCTTGTATTTTTTTATCCACCTTATATGCTCCTTAAATGTTTTGCTGAAAATCATCTTGTCTTTATTGGAGATGAAAAACAGATAATCTGTTTTTGCAGGGTTGTATGCCGCATAGATAGAACTCTCCGACGGATTGCAGATAGGCGTTTGCGGTAATCCTTTGTAAACGTACGTGTTATACCTGTTATCTCTGCTCTTTAGTGCGCTTTTTGTCAGGCTGCCGTTAAAGGTTTTATCTCCGTATATGACGGTCGAGTCCATTTGAAGATACATATTTTTCTTTAGCCTGTTGTATATAACGGAAGCCACGAGAGGCTTGTCTTTGTCGTTTGATGTCTCTTTTTCAATAATTGACGCCACTATCAGTTTTTTGTAATCATCCTTGTTTAAGTAGTGTCTGTTTGTAATTTTATTAAATACGCTTTCAAACCTGTCGAACATAACATATATTATGTCCAACGGCTTTTCGTTTTTTGCAAAGTAGTAGGTGTCGGGGAATAAGAAACCTTCAAGTGTTTTTATCTTCAAACCGGTCAACTGTTTGGATAGGGTGGAGTTATCTGCAAGTTGTGTAAATTTATCACCGTCAAATCCCTTAGATGTTAAAAGTTTTGCTATTTTATCAATAGTCCAACCCTCAATGACCCTTACTTTAACGGAATAGATATTGCTGCTTTCAAGCTCTTTCAAGACCTCTTTGGGTGTGTAATTTTTATAAAACAGATGCACCCCCGCCTTTATCTTTTTGTCAGCCGAAGAGAGCCTTATGTAGTAGTAAAACCAGTCGCTTCTTGTTATTATACCGTCTTTTTTGAGTTTTCTTACTATATCGTAGATATGTTCGCCCTTGTTGATTTCTATATAGACCTTTTGTTTGCCGGCAGATGCTTTTGTATGAATAAACCTGTTGAATTTGTATATCACCCAACCGCCGACACTTAGAAAAAGAATGAAGGCTATGACATTGAAAATTATAATTTTTTTATAAAAGTTCATCTGCTTAAAGAATCGAGATACCCCTGCAAAATAAATGTGGCGGCTATTTTATCTATAACGGTTTTTTTGTTTTTACGTCCTTTGATTTTGGCTTTATTTAAAATTCTGTCGGAAAATCTTGTCGAGAGTCTTTCGTCCCACTCTATAATTTCAACATCAACAGCTTCTGAGAGCTTACCTATAAACTCTTTTGTAATTATTGCTCTTTTGCCTATAGTTCCGCTCATATTTATGGGCAGCCCGACAACTATTCTATTTATTTCGTGCTCGGAAACGATTTTTTTAATCTCCTCCACCGGGTCGCTATTCTCGCTGTCTATAACGCAAAGAGGAGTTGCTATTGTGTTTGTGAAATCGCTTAAAGCTATTCCTATCTTTTTTTCACCGTAATCTACTCCGAGAGTTCTCATCAAAAAAACCGCCCTTGCAATTTTACCTTTCATAAATATAATGTTTTTTTATGATAAAAGCAATAATTTCATTGTTTTGGCTTGTATTTTTGACACTTAATGCCTATGCGGCTTCACCGAGGCTTGAATCTTTCAGCATCGTGAACATATCCCCTGCCGTTGAAAACGTTATCTTTACGTTTAATAAAATAAAGAAATACCGCTTTATAATGCTTAGCAACGACTATTGGTATGTTGCTGCAAGCGGAGAGAAGATTAAGATTGACTGCCCTTTACAGCCTAAGTTATCGGTCAAAAGGATATTGGTTAGGAACATAAGAAACGAGACGAGAATATTTTTAAGGATGGATTCAAGATATAAATACCGCTACAGACTTTTGTTGTCAAAAGACGGCAAATATCTGATAGTCAGGATTGAAAAAAATATTTCTAATCTCATATCAAAACCCGAAGTTATAAAAAAACCCGCCCACATACCGATAATTGTCATAGACCCGGGTCACGGAGGCAAAGACCCCGGAGCGATAGGCATATACAACAAAGAGAAAAACGTAGTTTTATCCATAGCAAAGCTTGTGGCATACTACTTAAAACTTAGACACTACAGGGTTTTTTTGACAAGAACGGGCGATACCTATCCAACCTTGGCTCAAAGAGCACAATTTGCCAACAAGGTCAAAGCCGATATTTTTGTTTCCATACATGCCAATTACGCTTTAAGAAACAGACTGCAGGCAAGGGGGCTTGAGGTATATTTTCTTAATACGACAAGTGACGCACGGGCGATACGGCTTGCAGCGCGAGAAAACGGCATTCCTGTTTCAAAGGTCGGAGACATAAACAAGATAATTTTATCTTTAATTCAATCCTCAAAAATAGACAAGTCGAAGGTGCTCGCCACCTATGTTTACAAAAACGCATTGAAGTACGGCAAAAGGGTTTATAAAGGATACAAGGGCAGAGGAGTAAAACAAGCGCCTTTTTTTGTGCTTGTTGATACAAGATGTCCGTCTATTTTGATAGAGACCGCTTTTATAAACAACCCGAAAGATGCTCTGATGTTAAGAAGTCCGGTTTTTAAAAGACAGATAGCCTACGGTATTGCAAAAGGGATTGAAGCATATATAAATTCCTCTCGTTTCAAAAAGCAGTAATACCGTTTTTCAATCTTAAAATACAAAAAATAGGTTATTGAAAAATCAACAAGGCTGCGTTTAAAAACCGAGTTTTTTCAAATTGAAAACCGACACATATGTGTTTTCACCGCTCTTTTTAAGATTAAAAACATCTCCGTTTTCAAATGTTTCTACCGCAGCTCCGAAACCGAAAGCTATAGGCACGGGAACGCTGAAGAAAAACAGTCTTTTTTGATAACTTTCACTTTTGGTTTTATTGTATGATTCATACATTGCGTTTATGTATTTGCTCCAATCTCCGATGGGAATGTTGCCCTGTTTGCTTTTTAAGCGGCAGTGTATTATGTCGCATTTACTTATTGTTTTGTTTATATAATTTTTTACATCGCCCAACGGGTTGAGTGTTCCCATATAATAGACCAAAGCCACGTTATCTTTGCCGTTTTTTATAAAATCGCACCGTAAGCTGGTTGTATCCTCGCAGACCTTCTTGAGACTCCTTTCATCCGTATTTTTTAAATCCAAAACTTTTTTGTATTCGCCGTCAACGTAGTGGTAAACGGCAAAAGGCTCTTTGCAGCCTGTTAAAGCTCCAAGCCCGAAGGCAAAAGAGGAGGGTGCAAGGAAGCAAAAGTGTATAACGGCAATTTTGTCTTTAATTTTTGATTTTAGGTTTTTAACCTTTGCGTACGCCTCTTTTAAATAATCACTCCAATCTTCATCGGGAAGAGAACTTTCTTTTATGTAATACACAAAATCTTCATCTTTCAGACCGTAGAGATTTTTTATTGCTTTAAAACCTATATGTCCTTCTTTTTCGATTTCGTTTGTGAGTTTCTTTAAATTGTTCACAGCAGAATCTTTACAAGTTGTGTCCTGCCCTGAACTTTTAACGGATATGCTGAAGGGAACGTCTATGAATTGATTTTGAATTATGTATTTTAGTTTGCTTGTGTGGTTAACGATTGTTGAATCTATTAAATATTTTGATTTTTCAAGCGATACAGCTCTTTTTTTGTCTAAAAATTCCACTTCCGATATATTGCCGCTTATATCCGTAACGCCACTGAAGCTGTATCGTTCAAGCCTTTTTTCTCTAAAAAACGTTAAAGCAGAAAATGCGGCAAGCATAAAAGAGTTTCCGTTAAAATCATCGTCAAACGTTATAAAAAAACCGATACCCGTTAAGTTTC